>NZ_JBHVHF010000101.1:0-24217 GCF_042800315.1 Streptomyces sp. NPDC057638 | reverse complement strand
CTCCTCGCCCGCGAACTGCCCGCCGGGCAGACCGAGGCGGGCGGCCCGCTGATCCGGCTCACTCCCGCCAACAGCCACCCCGACCTCGCCCACACCGCCAACTTCCGCCGCCTCGCCTCCCGGCCCGGACTGCGGATACGGGTGATCGGCCGGCTGGACCCCGACCGGGCGGCGACCCTGCGCCCCCTCGCGGTGGGCCCCGTACCCGGCACCGAGGCCACTCTGCGGCTGCCGGCGGAGTGGGACGGCCATGCCGACCTCGGCTACGACCGCGTCCAGGGCGCCCACCTGCCGCCACCCGACGACCTCGCCCCGGCGGGCGTACTCCATGACGCCCCCCACGATCCACTGGCGCAAGCCCCGCTGTGGCGGCTGCGGCGCCTCGTCGAAGGAGCCGTCTCAGGAGGCCGCCGGGCGGTCGCCGAGCCCGCCCGCGACGGCGACCGGGCCGGTGGTGGGGCGGCGCTGCGCCGCGGTGGATTCAGGGCGGCGGCCGATCTGTCCACCGCCCTCACCACGGAGGCCGACCGCCGCACCCGCGACGTCTTCGGCCGCACCGCCGAAGGCGACCCCGACACGTACGCCCGGGTGTGGCTGGCCGCGGCGGTCTACCTGGAGGGCACCGAACAGGCGCTGGTCCGGGCGACCTGGCAGGGCGACGCGTAGTCGGCCGGTGCCCGGCGGAAGTCCACGACAGGAGCGGTGAGGCGCCCTCCACCGCTCCTCGGCGGCCCGCCGGTTCGCCGGTTCGCCCGCGATGATCGGGGCCGGATCACGCTGGATCGGGCCGGTTCGCTCGCGATGATCGGGCCGGGCCGGGTCCGGTCACTCTTCCCGGCTGGTCGGGGCGATTCCTCCACCGTAGGCCCAGTTCACCAGCTCCTCCGACGTCAGCCGCCGCCCGGGTGCGGACACGGCCTTGAGGAAGGACCTCGGCGGCACCCCGGGTGAGGCGATGCGCCGGTGGGATTCTCCCGGAGGCCCGTGCGCCCCCTCCTAAGGCATGGGCGGGAGCCGGGCGCCGTACCGGTGGGCCGCCGGAGCGTACGGGCACTCCCGGTCCGGTCCGCCGGAGTCGGACCGCCCGGTCCGGCCCGGTTTTGTTCAGGGGAAGCCCAGTTCCCGGCCAAGGGCGGCCCAATCCTTGGGTAACTCGCACCCTGGCCGGTGACGGATCCGCCGTCCGGGTGGACAGTGGTCCTGTGGGGTCGGAACCACGGTGCCGTGAAGGGGGATGCGCCCATGAAGGCGGCAAAGGGACAGAACGTGCACCGCTTGACGGGGATCGCCGTCGTACTGGTGTTGTCCGGGGCGGCGCTGACCGTCGCGGTGGAGTCCGGTCACACCAGGCCCGTAGGGCAGGCGCCGAGCGGCACAGGGTCGGTCTCCGTCCCGGCGAGGGCCCAGGACTGAGCGGGGACGGCTGATCCGCCCTACGCGGTGCGGCGTCGCGGGGCGTCCCGTCGGCGCCGCTCCTCGTGCTCGGGTCAGCAGCGCTCGCTGGAACGGGCGCTCCCCGGCCGGGGACGCCCCTCGGCGACCGCGCTCACCCGTTCGGAGCACGGGCGGACGGAGAGCCGCCGATCGCCAGGAGGGCGGGGCAAACCGTCCGTACGGACCGGGACCGGCGCGGTGTGGGCCCCGCACCATCCGGGGACGTGAGCGCGCCCCGTGCACATGGAGCCCGTACGGACGTGAACGTGACACTGGGTACGTCGGTGAGCGGGCGCGGCACCCGGCGCATCCCGGAGCGGTCCGTCGCCCCTGTCCTTCGGAGAGGCGGACCCTGGATGCCCCCTGAGCACGAACGCCCCCCACGTCCCGCCCGGGTGCCGAGGCGAGGATTCATCGGCCGGACCACGGCGATGGGCCTCGGTACCGGAGCGCTGCTCAGACCGGCCCCGGCGACCGCCGCCACCCCCGGGACAAGCGCGCCGGAGCCGTCGGTGAACAACGACCAGTGGTCCAGCGTGGACAGCAGGGTGTCGCGCTCGGTCTCCGGCAGGCTCAGCACGCCGTGCAGCAGATCCACCGTCACCTCGACCGCGGTGTCGCGCGCTGGCGACCAGGGTGGGGGGGGACCACTGCCCGGCCCGGCGCGACCGCTGCGCCCGAGCCGGGCCCGGGCGCATCAGGGCTGGCGCCGGGAAGGGTTCCGGGCGCGTGCGGCGCACGCGACGACTGCCTCTTTGTCCAGGTAACGATGGACATCGTGCGCCCTGGCGACACCGCCGTTGTGCGCGACGACATCGGTCACCCCGACCGCGAGGTGGGAGAGGCCCGCACCCTTGTTCACGACGTCGTTGGGGGAGTGGAGGTTGGTCCATTCCACCCCGGCCGGGACGGAGAGCGGAGCGCCCGGCCGGTGCACACCCTTCCTGACACAGAGCCAGCTCAGCGGGGAACCACAGGTGACGACCGTGGTCACACCGGTGCCGCCGTCGTCCGCCAGCGGTACCTCGCCCCGGCTCAGCATGTCGTAGAGGATCACGCTCCCCAGCGAATGGGCGATGACCATCCGCGCGCCCGTAGCGGTGAGCGCGTCCCGGATCCCGGAGCGCAGGGCGGTCGCCGTCTCCTCCTGGCGCAGATAGCCATGGGCCTCGCGGACCAGCCACAGCAGCCGGTCGGTCACCCCCTTGCCCGTCACCCGGTCCACGGCGTGCGCGCGCCGCCGGATCCGGGGCGTGAACCGGCTCTCCCCCAGGGCATGGCCCGCTGTCGGCGCGTCGTCCTCCGCCGCGACCGCGGCCGGGGAGTAGGCGGCCAGTGCGTCCAGGATGAAGCCTTCCTCCTCCTCGTCGACGGAAGGGACGGAAGCGCCGTCGGCCTCGTGCGGCCCCAGACGGAAGTACCGGGTGGCCGTCTGGGGATATACGCCCTGGTACGAAGGGACCGTGAGCCGTACCGGCCCGGCCGCGGCGGCGTGCCGGGACCCGGCGACGGCCGCGTCCACCGTCGTCTGCCACCGCATGCTCAGGGACTCCGTCGTGGCGGAGGCGCCCTGACGGATGCCGTGTACACCGGCGATCTGAAGTTCGTTCACCGTTCCCCCTCGAGGTCTCCCGCATGGCTTCGGCGAAACCGCGGGCCATGGTAGCCGCGCGTTCCCGAGCCGACGCCGTTGACTAGGCTGGCGCCCCGCGCGAGGAACGGAGGGGGAGCGTGGGCGGTGAAGAGCTGACCGGCGTCGTCCGGCGGCGGCTGGTCGTCGTCGCGATCGGCGGCTACGACGACCAGCCGGAGGGCTTCGACGAGGCCATCGCGGACCAGGTGGAGCGCATCACCGGCTGGCTGGCCGACCCCGCGCTCGGCACCGACCGGCGCTTCGAGGTGAGCCGGGCGCCCGCGGTCCGTACGGTCGCCGAGCTCCGCGCGTTCCTGCGCGGGGAGGAGCTCGCCGCCGCCGGATACCGGGAAGCCGTCGTCGTCTACATCACCGGCCACGGCCTGCGCCGTACCGCGCCGCGTCACTTCCTCACCCTTCCCGAGACGGATCAGGACCGGCTGTTCGCCACGGCGTTTCCCACCAGCGAGCTGATCACCGAGGTGCTCGACAGCGAGTCCGAGCATGTGATGGTGATGGTCGACTCGTGCTTCTCCGGTACCCTCCGCGCCGAGCTGGGCCTGTTGCTCGAAGCCCTGTCGAGCGACCGCCATGACCACAGGGGCACGGCGGTCATCACCGCCGGCAACCACCAGGAGCAACCCCTGGTGGGCTCGTTCACCGACCGGGTGGCGCTGGCCTGTGGACGGATGCGGGACGAGGCGGCCGGGTACACCGCCTCCCATCTCTCCTTCGCCGAGTGGGAGCAGCTCCTGGACGAGGTCGGGCGCCGCCCGAACGGCCAGGAGATGGACCTGGTCAGCGCCGAATGGATCGTGCCGCACTCGCGCAGGCGAGGACTGAGCGCCTGTCTGCCCAACCCGCGCTACCAGCCGGCCGAGGGCGCCGCCGATCCCGCGCTGAGCCAGCTGGCCCTGACCTCGGCCGCGGTGCGCGGGGCGGGCGAGGACAGGGAACGGGACCCGCTGGCGGAGTTCTGGGTGGAGCGGGCGTCCGGCCGTGCGTCAGCCGACGACCCGGGCTGGTACTTCAGCGGGCGCGCCAAGCCGATGGTCCGTATGACGGGATTTCTGGACGGTACCGGTGGCGCGCTGATCGTCACGGGTGCGGCCGGGTCGGGCAAGTCCGCCCTGCTGGCCCGGCTGGTCACCCTCTCCGACCCGGACTTCGTCACCGACCCCCGCCATGAGGCCCTGGTGGCGGCGATCCCCCGGGAGCTGCGGCCCGAGCCGGGATCGGTGGATGTCGCGGTACTGGCCCGCAACAAGTCGGCGCGGGTGGTGGTGGACGAACTGTTCACCGCGCTCGGCGGTGAGGCGCGCACACGGACCGGGAGCCGGGAGAGCGGACGGGCGGGCACCGGCGGTGAACCGCCGATCCAGGCCCTGATCCGGCTGGTGGGCGAGCGAGCCGACCGGGCGGCCGGTCCGGTCACCGTCGTGATCGACGCCTTGGACGAGGCCAGGGATCCGCTGGCCCTCGTCAACGACATCATCGTGCCGCTGGCCCGGCTCCGGCTCCGGGAGGACGGCGGTGCCGTCCGGCTGCTGCTGGGCGTACGCAGCTCTCCCGCCATGTCCTTCGCGACCGGCCCGGACCTCCGCGACGACAGGGCGGACCAGCTGCTGCGGCGGCTGACCGAGGCGCTGTCGGCCGAGGGCGTCACACCGGGAGAACTCCGCACCGACGGCCCCGACTGTCCCGGGGACATCGCCGCCTATGCCGCCACCCTGCTGACGGAGCCGGAGGACAGCCCGTATCGCGACGATCCGGCGGCCGCCACCGCGGCGGCGCGGATCATCGCGGCGGAGGTCGCACCGTCCTTCCTGGACGCCCGTATCGCCGCCGACCAGCTGCGAAGGGCCGGGGAGCGCCAGGATCTCACCGAGGACGGCTGGCTCGACCGGCTCGCCGACGGCACGACGGGTCTCCTGCGCGAGGACATCAGGGCCGTGTCCCTGTCCACCGGCATACCGGCCGACCTGCTGGTCGTGGCGCTCCGGGCGACCGCCTTCGCGCCGGGAACGGGACTCCCCTGGGGCGAGGTCTGGCCGACCGTCGCCGCGGTGCTCGCCACCGACGCGTACGGCCCTGGGTATGTGGACCGGGACACCGCCGACCAGGCCATCCGCGCCCTCCGCTCCAGCCGCCTGACCGGCTACCTCGCTACCGCCGAGGAGGACGCCCGCACCGTGTACCGGCCCGTCCACCAGCGGCTGACCGACCTTCTGGTGGCCGACCACGACTGGCTGCTGGCCTCGCCCCCGGTGACCGGATCCCGCTGGTGGCGCCCCGCCTCGCGGTCGCGGGCCCTGACCGCCGCGCACCGGGCGATCACGGAGGCGCTGGCCGGGCTGGTGCGGCGCGCCCGGCCGCACGCGGCACATCCGTACATCCGCAGGCACTTCCTGCACCACGCGGCCGCCGGAGGTGTTCTGACCGACCGGGCCGTGCCGGTGGAGCTGCTGGCCCAGGAGACCTCGCGTGGTCTGCGGGCTCGCCTCGGTCTGCCGCTGCCTCTGGCGGATCCGGAGCGCCGGAACCTGACGGCGGCCGCGATCGTGGAGCCGTATCTGGACGACAGCGTCGACGTCGCCTCCCGGCGGAGCAGTGTCGTCTTCCACGCGGGGGAGGACGGAGCATCGGCGGAGGGACCGGACCGGCCGCCGCTGACACCGGTCTGGAGCCGGTGGGCGGCTCCGGCGAACGTCCTGGCTCCACCCCGCCCGAGGACCAACTCCCTGTGCGCTCTTCCGACCATGGACGGCCGCTCCCTCATCGCCGAGGCCACGGCCCGTGGGGACGGTGTACGGATCTGGGACGCGGCGACGGGTGAGCTGACCGCGGAACTCGACGCCGGAGGCCCGCCGGACGCCCTGGTGCCCATCCGGGCCACGGGCGGGCGGACGTTCCTGGTCGCGCTGCACGTCTCCGGCGCACGGATCTACGATCCGACCTCGGGCCAGCTGATCGCCGCGGTGGCCTTGGCCGACGCCGTCGAGGTCCAGGTCCTGGAGGATGGCCCCGCGCTCTGGAAACTGCTGATCCGCGCGCGCGAGGACGCCTTTCTCTGGCGCCCGCGACGACGGCCCACTGGCCGTGAGGAACTGGTCCGGGCCAGCGGCTTCCCTGCGGTCGCGCCCGGTTTCCGGAAGACGGCCGTGGTCCGCAGGGCGAGTGGCCACGCCCTGGTCGCCGTCGCCACTGCGGAGGGGGTCCGGCTCTGGGATCCCGTACGGGGACTGATCGGACAGCCGCCCTTCGGTGGTGCCGGGGTACGCCTCCCCGCGACCGTGCCGAGACCGGAGGAGGACGATCTCCTTCTGCTCCGGAACGGGCCGACAGCCGAGCGACTTGAGGTATGGGATCCGTTCACGGGTGTGCGGGTGGCGCGCGTTCCCCGGGGCGGGCGCCGCGCGGTGGCCCTTCCCGGCGGTCGGCGGCTGGCGCGTACCCTGGGCAGCCGGATCATCGTACGAGACCTCGGCAGCGGCGAGGAGCGGTCCTTCGACGCCGACGTCCCCGCTGTCGAGACCCTCGCGGCCTGGCAGGACGGACCCTCCGCACGGCTTGTCTCGGCGGGGCCGCAAGGCATCCGGCTCTGGGAACCCGATGCCGGGTCCGGACCGGACGGGGACGGTCCGGAAGCGGCCCGGTACCGGGCTCCGGCGGGAGCGACATGGCGGCACAGCGGGTGGCCGCTGTGCCGGGTCCCCCAGCAGGCGCCCGGCATGGACGTCCTGGTCCTGGGCAGGCCCAGCGGTCTGGATCTCCACGACGCCGCGACCGGGGAGCGGCTGGGCCAGGTCGACACGCCGTCGGTCATCGCGGTGCAGCCCCTTGTGTCCCCGGGTGATGTTCCCCGGCTGGCCGTCATCCAGTGGGACCAGTGGTCCATCTGGGAGCTGAGACCCGAGCGCCCGGTCATGACCTTCTCCGCGCGCCGGCTGGGCAACGCTCCGTCGTGCGTCGCGTGGACCCCCGCGGGGCTGCCGATGCTCGTGGTCGCCGAGGACCTGCTGACACTCCGCCTGGTGCGATGGGATCCGGACGGCGGCGATGTGATGGTGTCCACCGTCGCCCCCGGTGGGAGGGTCGGACAGCCGCACGCGCTCGTCGCCCTCCCGCCACGCTCCCACGGCGACCGTACCGTCGTCGCCGCCACCGGCAGGGACAGGAGTGTCGTCCTCCTCGATGTCACCTCCGGGGACCGCGTCGGCACCCTTCCCCTGCCACCCCGGAGCGGCCTGCCCCGGCATCCCCTCGCCTTCACCGCCCACGGCCGGGTGCTGTTCGCGGCCTCGACCCGCGACGCCATCCATGTCTGGGACGCGGTCGCCGGGACCCCGCTCGCCACCTGGGCCGCGCCCGAGCCGCTGGCGCTCACCACCCTGGACCTGCCCGACGGGCGTACCTTGCTGGCCTCGGGCGACTCCGGCGGGGTCCGCCTCTGGGATGTGTGGACCGGCGAACTCCGGCACACCCTGCTCACCGGCGCCCCGGTCCGTGCGCTCGTTGCCACCAGCACGCCCACGGGCGCCGATCTCCATCTCCACGGCCCGGCGGGCCTGGCCATGGTCGCGCTGGACCAGCGGCTCCTGTGAGGCGGACTCCCGCGTGTCATCGGCATGCCGCCGGATCGGCGGCGCGCCCCTGTGGTGGAGGGCGAACCCGCCGACCGGTTCGGCCGTTTCCCGGACCACGCCGACGAACTGCGGGGGCGCAGCCGCCCGTTCGACCGGCGATCGGCCCCGAAGGGCCGGTCCGCGGGGTGCGCCGCCCACCGTAGGATCCGACGATGGAGATCTGGGCGGAGCACCCTGCCAGGGCCGATGTCGAAGCAGTCGTCCGCCGCTACTTCGACCTGCTCAAGGCCGGGCGGATCCCCGAGGCCGGACGGCTCGTCGACCACACCCCGGTCCGGCATGTCCTCAACGCGCTGTGGCGCGGCTCGGTCGGGGCGGGTGCCGATGAGGACGGGACGGACCGTGCCCTTGCTCCCGGCCAGGGGGAACAGGACGTGTCCTGGCTCGGCGAACTCCATCTCGCGGACTTCCACTGGGGTGACGGAGACAGCGGCGTCTACGTCGAAACCACCTACCGCGCGCAGGTGATCGAGGTGTCGTTGAGCTTCTGGATCAAGCCCACCGACTCCGGCTGGGTCCTCTCCGGGCCGGCCACCCTCTGGTAGCAGGACCCGGTCCGGGCATCGGCTCGGCCCCACGGACGCACCATCACCGGTCGCCCCGGCTGCCCCACCGAACCCACAGGTCGCGCCCGTGCCCAGGGCGGGCTCTGTACGGAGGCACCGGACGCGGTGTCGACCGGCGTTCGAGCGCGAAACGCGTGTCCGCGCGGACGCCCGTGCGCATAATCGAACTCACGCACGCCGTATGCCGCATCCCCTGACCGACGATCCCGCGGTCCGTCCCTCCGGACCACTGAAGAGCGCCATTCACCCTTCCAGCGAACGAAGGCACTCCCTTGCTCCTGAGACGACGCGCGACCTCCATGACCGCCCTGGGTATCGCCGCGATACTCGCCGTCCCGCTCCTCGCCCCCGAGGCCGCGGCCGCACGCACGGCTGGGCCCGGTGCGCCGGTGGCCGCGCCCGCCGCCGTGTCGGCACCGGCCTGGCACGGCTGCGGCGGCGACATCCCCGCGACCGTCGAGTGCGCGACGCTCAAGGTCCCCCTCGACCACCACAGACCGGACGGTAAGAAGATCGATGTGGCGGTGTCGCGGATCAAGGCCGCCGACCCCGGGAAGCGCCGTGGTGTCCTCGTGTTCAACCCGGGCGGTCCCAGTACCTCCGGGCTCTTCTACCCGCTGGCGCTCAGCGGCTCCCTGCCGCGCTCCGTGAAGGACCGGTACGACCTGATCGGCTTTGATCCGCGCGGGGTCGGTGCGAGCAGCCCCCTGGCCTGTGGGACGACCAACGCCGACGAGCGGAAGACGTACCGGCCCTATACGGAGGCGACGTTCGCCCAGGACGTAGCCTGGGCGCGCGCTATCGCGGACCGGTGCCGGGACCGTCAGGGGAAGACGCTTCCGCACATCAACACCCGTAACACGGCACGTGATATGGACATCATCCGCAAGGCTCTCGGAGAGCGGAGGATCTCGTTCTTCGGGCTGTCGTACGGAACCTATCTCGGTTCTGTGTACCTCCAGTTGTTCCCGGCCCGGGCCGACCGGTTCGTCCTGGACAGCGCGGTCGACCCGCAACGGATCTGGCGGAGCATGGGGCGGTCATGGGCGGTACAGGCCGAGACCATGTTCGACCGGTGGACGGAGTGGACCGCCCGCCACTCGGCGCGGTACGGACTCGGTGAGACGCCCGCCGAGGTCGAGAAGGTGTTCTGGGACATCGTGGCGCGCGCCGACCGGGAGCCGCTCGATCTGGGCGGAACCGTCTTCAGCGGAGCCGATGTGCGCGAGTACATACGCTGGGAGCTCCCGTACCCGCCGCTCGCGGCACGAACTCTGGGGCTGCTGCGGGACGCCGCCGCGGGTAAGCCCGTCCCGACGTTCCCGACCTTCGTGCCGACCGACAACGAGCTGGCGAGCTTCCTCGCGGTGATGTGCGGTGACGTCCGCTGGCCCACCGACCCGGCCGTCTACCGGGCCGATGCCCGGCGTGACAGCGTCCGCTACCCCTTGTACGGGGACTCCGTCTCGAACATCTTCCCGTGCGCGTTCTGGGACCGGCCCGTCGAAGCGGCCACCACGATCGACAACAAGCTCCCCGCGCTCATCGTCCAGAATGAATGGGACCCGCAGACGCCCCTGGCCACGGCGCTCGGCCTGCGGCGCGCGCTGAAGGGCTCCCGGCTCGTCACCGTGGACGAGGGGCAGGGCCACGGCGTCTACTCACTGGGCATCAGCGCCTGCGCCGACGCTGTCACCACGGAGTATCTGACCACGGGCGGACTCCCCGCCGCGGACATCACCTGCGCCGCCACGGCGAGCCCCGCGGACGAATCCACGCCGGGCTCCGCCCCGGTCCCGGCCCGCCTCTTCTTCGGCCGCTGATTCCCCACCGATGACCTCCGAGCGGGCCCACCCCGCTCCCGGCCTGTCGGCCGGGTGCCCCGGCCCGGACGGCGCTGACGTCGGCCACCGCGTCCCCAGTACCGTGTCGGGAACGTCCGGACCGGTATACGGAGGGCGTGGTGGCGTTCGGACATGACATCGGAACCGCGGAGGGGCACCGGTGACGGCCGATCCGACTCGGCAGACCTCCCTGCCGGAGACCGGGCCCCGTCATGATCCCCGTCTCCGGCGACCCGCGGCAGCCCCGACGGCAGCTCGTGCCCGGCGGTGCCGTGCGGCACTTCGGCGGCGGGCGCGGTCGGCCTCATGCCGCCCGCCTACGCGCGGTCGGCCACCGGGGTGGCCGTCTGGGTGTTCTTCGGCTGGGTGGTCACGGCCTTGAGTGTGTCGAAGGCCGCGGCCGTCGGGCTGGACGGTTCGGCTTGGTAGACCACCAGCTGCTGGTGCGGGGCCCCGTTGACGGTGAACGCGGCGAAGGTGATGTGCAGGTCTCCGACCTGGGGATGCCTGAGGTGCTTGCCCTCCTGGGACTTGCTCTTCACCTCGTGCAACCGCCAGATCGCGGCGAATTCCTGGCTCCGTTCGCTCACGTCCGCCACGACTTCGGCGATGCGGGCCGATCCGGGATCGTACCCGTACGCGGACCTGAGTTCGGCGACACAGGAGTGCGCGGCGCGCTCCCATTCCTGGTAGAACTCGCGCCCGGCGGGGTCGGCGAACACCATACGGGCCAGGTTGTCGAACGCGTCGAACCCGCTGTGGAGAGCCGTGGCGAGGGAGTTGCCGGCCATGATGTCGAGGGCCGGGCTGATGACGAAGGCCGGGGTGTGCCCCCATCCGTCCATCAGTCGCAGCAGGTCCCGGCTGACGTCCGTCCCGCCCCGGTCGTGTGGGCGCCGCGAGGTGGTGCGGCAGAGACGCTGGAGGTGGTCGGCGGCTTCCGCGTCCAGTCGCAGGGCCTGTGCGACGGCGTCGAGGACATGAGAGGAGGGGCTGTTCTCCCGTCCCTGTTCCAGCCGGATGTAGTAGTCGGCGCTGACGCCGGCGAGCATGGCGACTTCTTCTCTGCGCAGCCCCGGGACCCGGCGCCGGCTGTGCTCGGGCAGACCGACATCGTGTGGCTTCAGGGCTCCTCGGCGGGCTCGGAGGAAATCACCCAGAGGCGTCCCATGGCTCATGCGGCCAGAGTAGGCGCGGCTGAGCCTACGAGAACCAGCGGTCGCGCACTTTGGCGGCATGCCGCCGCTGGACTCCGGCCATGGCCGACGAAGGGCAGCGCCAGATCGCCCTCGACATCGGCGGCCTGATGAACGTCCCCGGCATGGTGGACACCGAACTCCCGACCACGTCACCGACCCCGACGCCACCAGGCTGATGGCCGACCTGATCCACGACATCGATGTCCCCCATCCCGCCGACATCGCCGAGACGTGATACGGGGGATTCCTCCCGGGCCGTGGACAGACGGCCGGGAGACGTGGAGGGGCGCTGGTCGGGCGGTCGGGGTGTTCAGCACGTGGAGGGGCGCTGGTCGGGCGGTCGGGGTGCTCATACGAGGTCGTCCTTGCGGGAAGAGGGGTGAGGGTGATGCCTGGGAGGCGAGGTCAGCCGAGCTTCATGACGTACCCCGCGTGGTGGAGTTCGTCGCCCCGGAACTCGCCGTAGGCCCAGAAGCCGAGGTCGTCCAGGTAGTCGACGCGGTCGCCGTCGATCCAGTAGCGGCCCTGGTAGGCGTGCGGGTGCCCGCCGCGGGTCTCGTCGTAGCGGCCGTCGGCGGTCAGCTCCTGGCGCAGGAAGTCGTTCCGGTCGATCCAGACACCCACCCGCGGGCTGCCGGTCAGGTCCCCGGCGGCCGGAATCCGAGCCTCGGCAGCGGTGACCCGGCCCGGGACGTCCGTACCGGCCCACAGGACCGGCCGCCCGGCGGCGACGAGTGCGCGGACCTGCTCCGGTGATGTCATCACCACGGCCACGGCGCTCGCCACGTCGGTGGCGAGCGCGTCGGGCACCACCGCGAAGTCGGTGGTGTTGCCCGGGGCGAGCGTGGCGACGTACGCCGAACGGTGGGCACGGCCATCGGCCAGGGCGATGGTGTCCACGACGGCGGGGGTGATGGTCAGTCCGGTGCAGTCGACCACGATGGCGCCGTCGTCGGCGGCGGCGGTGATGATGCCGGGCCCGACCCCCACGAGCAGGGAGCCGACGAACAGGAGATCGGCGCCGGTCAGGGTCCCGATCAGCGGGTCCATCGTCAGGATACGGGCGTTGGTGAACAGCACGGGCCGCCCCCGGTCGTCCGCCAGGATCTCGGCGAGGGCCTCGGCGTTCCAGCTGGTGGTGTCGGTGATGCCCATATATCCATGCTCCTCAGCGGTGTCCCCGCCGCGCCAGATGAGCGCCGGTGCGGGTTTCGAGGCGAGTCTCCGGCGGCTGCCTGACCACCAGGTTCGTCGCGCGGCTCCGCCGGAACCAGGCCGCCGTTATCCCGGGTGTCCCGCACCCACGATCCGCCCCGGCGCGGGGGTGCCCCTCCGGACGCGGGGTGTGGCGACGGAGAAGGCCCCGCACCGTCCGACTCATCGAGGGCGGGGCCGACGCGCCTCGCGTGGGCTGCCGCCGAGCCGGATCCCCTCGGCGCGCGGAGCCGTCCCCGGTCGTTTCCCTTCCTCGGGGTGTCACCCCCGCGGACGGCAACCAGCCGTCGACCGACCGGAGTTATGCGTACGACCCCCGGCACTGGTTCCGGCTGCTGTGGTTGTTCCGTGATCGCGGATGGGCTGTCAGTGCCCCTGCCTAGAGTTCGGTGCGCCCACAGGCTGCCGCCTTGTCGCCGTGCAGGCGCCGCAGGGCATGGGCAGACCCGAGACCCACCGACCCAAGGACCGACTGGTGCAGATCAAGAACTTCGCCTCGCGGGACAGTGCCGACCCCGCGGGCCTTCTGGTGCTCCGCTTCGCGAAGTCTCTGGACCGGGGCACCCTTCGCGCGCTGTGCGATGCCCTGGTCGCCCGGGGCATCGTCGATCCAGCGCCGGACGCCCGCTCGGGCGAACTGGTCGACCCGGAGGCGCTGGTGGAGGTGGTCGGGCTGCCGTGGCGACCCCCTGCCGCGAACCACGCCGACACGCAGCGTCGGACTCTCGTGGCGCTCGGAGAACAGTTCGCGGTCAGGACCGCCTCGTTCTTCCAGGCCCCGTACGGCCTGAGTCCTGAGATCCGGTCCGCCTACTTCCCGGAGAGTCTCACCGAGGTCATCGACGAGGACGCCGAGACCGGTGCCGCTGCTGCCGCCGAACCGGTCACTGGGTCCGGATCCGGCACGGCAGCGTCACGGATGCCGGTCTGGCGGCCGACGGAGGCCGACTCGCCGTTCCCGCTCGACGGCTACCCGGCGATCATCGAGGAACTCGACTGGTACGACTTGGGATGCGCCGTCAAGCTCGGCGGCCCACGCCTCGCCGGTGAGGAACAGGTGTTGCGGGCGTTCCAGCACCTGTGGATCGCGTCGTACGGCCAGTTTCGCCATGAGGGCCTCTCCTACGACCCGGTTCACCGCTCCGCCGGCTTCTGGATCGACCGCTGGTCGTTCCCCGGACCGGACGAGGAGACGGTCCACCATCTGCTCTGGATCGCCCGCTCGCTCCACGAGGTGCTGCCTCTGGCGCGGTTGCGCTTCCAGGGCGCGGGGATGGTCCAGAAATACGGTGCCTTCCTCGGCGACACCGGCCACCCCTGCATCCTGGCGGGCAACCCGCTGCGCGAGATCTTCCACGCCGAGGGCGAGGCGTCCGCGCTGGCGTGGACCGCGGGTCAGACCCTCTGGAGCGTCGCGGAGATCGCGGCCATGGTGACCGAGGTCATCGAGGAACAGGACCCCACCCATCCTGATGAGGCCATCACCGCCATCCGCCTGGCCGAATGGGTGATCGCGCTCGACGGCGAGCAGGACACGGCCCGCGCGTATGTCCTGTTCGCGCTGGTGGGACAGGGCCGATTCGATGAGGCGCTCGGACGGGTCCGGGACTGGGAACGACCGGGACCCGCCGTGTACTTGGCCCAGATCGCCGAGGAGCACATGCCGGACCGGGTTCCGGCGGCCCTCGCCGCTGTGCCGATGTCCGGTCTGAGCGCATGGGCGACCGGCCAGACCGTGGCGTTTCTGATCCGGGCGGTCGTGGAGCATGCTCCGGACCGGCTGGCGTCGGCCCTCCCCGCCATGAGGGAGACGGCAGGCGGAGTTCCGGAACTGGCCGAGTGCGCTCACGAACTGGCCTATGAGGGGAACTTCGTCCAGGCGCTGACGATCTACGACGCCATCATCGACGCCCCCGCCGGGCGGGCGGCGCCGATGATGTACCAGGTGGCCCTGTGGGCCGTCCAGGCGGACAACAACCACCTGCCCGTACAGCCGGAACGCCACCGGCGCTATCTGCGGGCCTGTGTGCCCCACGGCCCGGCGAACTGGGCGATCCTGTACAACGCCGCCTGTGTCTGGATCGAACTGGGCGAAGTGGAGGAGACGCTGGAGTGTCTGCGCCTCGCCCGTGCGTGCGACTCCGCACGGCCGTACCAGATGCGGGACGACCGGTCCTTCCGGAGCATCGCCCACGACCTCCGGTTCCAGCGGATCTTCGAGGATCTGGATGAGCACGGCGCCGATGAGCCCATCGTCCGCCTATCCCTCTGAGCGCAGCGGGCTCCGCGAGGCGGTCGGGGTCCAGGCGGTTCTCTGGGCGCCGTCGGCGTGGCAGGGCCGCCGCCCGGCTTGACCCTGACGTGCGGGTCAAGGGTTAGCGTCACCGTACTCCGCGGCGGACTCAGGTCAGGCCGCGGCCCGACACCCGCCCAGGAGTCCGTAGGCCCGGAACCCGCCCAGGAGCCCGTATGAGCGCAGCCCTGCCCCGCACCACCCGTGAAGTCCGGCTGGCCGCCACCCCCGAGGGGTTACCCACGGAGGAACATCTCGTCGTCGCCGAGACGCCGTTGCCCGAGGCCGGACCAGGCCAGGTACTGATCAGGAACCGGTACTTCCTGGTCTTTCCCGGCCTGCGCACCTTGATGGGAGGGGAGGTCGACGGAGTGCCGCTGCCTCCGCTGCGCGGTGGAGACACCTTGTTCGGCCCCGCCGTCGGCGACGTCGTCGCCGCCCCGGCCGGATCCGCCCTGCGCACGGGCGATGTCGTGGCGCATATGCGCGGCTGGCGGGAGTACGCGCGGGTACGGGCCACCGAGTGCACTCCCTTGGAGGACCTATGGCCTGATCCGGTCGCCTGCCTTGCCCAGGGGGCCGCGGCCTACGGCGCGCTGACCCGCCTCGCCGACGTCCGCGGGGGCGAGGTGGTCTTCGTTACCGGAGCGGCGGCAGCGGCCGGCACCACGGCCAGGGCACTGAGGTTCTACGAGCAGCGCGGGTTGCTGCCCCCGCCCGTCCGCACCACCTCGGGGCAGCGGACCTACACGCCCGGCGATGTCGCACGGGTCCGGGCGATCCGCGACCTGCTGGCCCTCGGCCTCACCGTCGAGGATCTGCGCGGCCGCGCCGACCGGCTCCATCTGCTCACCGAGTACCCGCCCCCGCGCTGTGGTCCTGGCGAACCCGGCGATGCCGCCTCCGAGGTCATCAGCCGGAGGCTCGCCGCTCTCGACGCCGAGATCAGCCGGCTGACCAGGCTTCGCGAGAGCCTCGCACGGCGGGCCGCCGGAGACTGAACGCGTACCCGCTGGAGCTCTCGGTCCGGCAGCCACCGACGACAGGGCTGGCGAGCGCGGTCACACCAGAGACCTGGAGCGCTCGCACCCGGTGCGGTGAGGCCACAGCCCGTGGGTCTTGGCCGCCCATCATGGGGATGTAGCCTGCGTAAATGGTCAATAAGTTGGGAGTGCGGCTCGGCTCCAAGGCCGCACGCCTGCTGGCCCGGCTCGGGCGCACCGAGATCCGTTCCGGGCTGACGGAGCAGGAGTTGGCCGGTATCGAAAAGCGGTTCGGGTTCGCGTTCGCCGACGATCACCGCGCGTTTCTCGCGGTGGGGCTGCCCACCGGAGGGGGGTGGCCCGACTGGCGCTACGGCCATGCCGCACTGCTTCGTTCCTGGCTTGACAGGCCGGTTGAGGACGTACTGCTCGCGGTGGCGGAGGCGGATTTCTGGCATCCGGGTTGGGGTACTCGCCCTGCCCGGCAGACGGATGCCATGGCCGGCGCGAGGGCGCACTTGGCGTCAGTGCCGCAGCTGGTTCCGGTCTACTCCCATCGCTATCTGCCAGCTGGCCGGGAATCATTCGCTCACCCGGTGTTGTCGATCCGCGGCGCTGACATCATCCCCTACGGATACGACCTGATCGATTACGTGCGTCAGGAGTTCGGCGGCCCGCAGGACAGAGCCGAAGAGGAGTGGCGGGCCGTTGACACCACAGCGGTCTTCTGGGTGGACTTCCTGTCCTGGTCCAACCAAGAAGGGGAACAGGAAGGAGCAGAGGACCACTCGCCCCTCGGTGCAGATGGACCGCGAGCGCCACGCCTCCCGGCCCGCCCTGCGGCGGGACCGGGCGGGCCGGACAGGAAGGCCCCTGCTGATACCGCCGTCACCCGGCTTCACCCTGAAGCTGGGAAGGGGCCAGTGAGCCCTCCCAGAGATGAACCATGACATGACGCCGTATGTCTCCGTCAGGATCAGAGGTTGTCTCACATGGGCAGGTTCCTGCGCTCCTGGGCAGGAGGTCGGGGCGGGTGACCATGGCTGCCCACGGGTCCGTCAGCCGGTGCGGACCAGGTACCGGATCTTGAGGCCGTGAACAGCCCATGGCAGGCTCGTGCCGCATGATCGATGAGTTCGCGAAGGACCACCTGCGCAAGAGACTGCGGCGGGACCGTGAGGCACTGCTCTGGAAGCTCGATGGTCTGTCCGAGTACGACGCGCGGCGGCCTCTGACAGCGACCGGGACCAACCTCCTCGGTCTGGTCAAACATGTGGCCATGGTCGAGGCCAGGTATTTCGGCGAGGTCTTCGATCGCCCTTCTCCGGAACCCCTGTGCCGGTGGCAGGACTCCGACGGAAGCGATCAATGGGCGGCCGAGGGCGAGACGCGCGATCAGATCACCGGGTTCTACCGGCGCACGTGGGAACACTCGGACGCGACGATCAACGAGCTCGCCCTCGACGCCCCCGGCCACGTGCCGTGGTGGTCGGAGCCTTATCCGAACACAAACCTGTTCGCCATCATGGTCCATGTCCTCGGCGAGACCGTCCGGCACGCCGGGCACGCCGACATCCTGCGCGAGGGCGTCGACGGCCGGACCGGGGTGCGCGCCGAGAACGAGCAGCCGATCGACGAGGCGGCCCGTGCGGCCTCCTTCGCGAAGATCGAGCGGGTCGCCAGGACGGCCGCACCGACCACGCCCGAGAAGGCCGTCCCATGACGTGATGTTCGAGCGGTATGTTGCCGGCCGTGAGTGCTGATCTGTCGAGGCGTCTGGTTCCTGATGAACTCTGGGGGCTGTGCCGAGCGGCATTGGCCGCCGACGCTCGGCACGTCCTCCGTCAGCGTGCGTCGCCGCTTCACGATAGGGACCGAGGCCGGTCCAGGGCGCCGACCGCGCCGGGCGGTGCTGGACGAACTCGGGGCCTGGGGCGAGGTGGACTGGACGTCGGGGATCGTCGGCGCGGCCTCCGTTCGCGTCAGAAAGGGGGATCGCTGACCGGGCCGAGCCCGGTCGATCGCGGAAAGAAGGGGAGCAAGCCGCACGTGCTGTCCGATGCCCAGGCCTCCCACTCGCCTTCGCCGTGTGAGGCGCGAACACGTAGACGACAGCCTCGCCCTCAGACCGCTCGCGTCGAGGGACGCGTCGGCGGTGCGGTGGATCGCGCTGGCCGAGCGGCTGCGGGTGCTGCGCGAGTTCCAGCCGACGATGTCGCCGGGCCGGACCTGGCGGGCGGCTGAAGCGGCGGACGCGGCGGCCTACGAGGACGCGGTAGGCGAGATGCCGGGCTGGTTCCAGCCGGTCGCCGAGTACCAGCCGTTCACACCCGCGATCGAGACGCTGCGCGGTCTGCTGCTGGGCAGCGAGATCGGCACCAGCGGCTGGCTCACTCTGGCCTGGTGCGTGGCCCTGGCCGTACTCGGCTACCAGTGGTCGAAAGCGCTGTTCAACCGCGCGTCGCGGTGACCCCGAGCACGGGCTGACATCCCCCGCAGCCCGTAGGGCCCCGGGGCGGTGCACTCCGCCCCGGGGCGCCGGCCGTCCGGCGTCCGGTCCACCTCAACGGCGGCCCACGGTAGGGGCGTTCCCCGCCGGATCCCTCCCGCGGAGCGCCCACGGAATCAGGCGTTACCCCTCGGCCGCCGGGCCTGGTCGCGTTCAATGGTCCTCGGCCGCTTCCGTACGCACGTACGGAACGATCCGGCCTCGCGCGGAACGGACGAACAGGGGAACGGAGAGCGGGGCCGGGCACCTCACCCGGCGGCGTACGGTCCGGACAACGGCCCGCGGCTTCCCCGCTCCGGTCCCTGGTGGTCCTGACCGCGACGGTTTCGCCGATGGAGAGGGAGAACGACCATGCACGGGCACCGCGGATCCAGTTCCAGGAGATGGCTCGGGACGGCCTTGGCGCTGCTGATGGCGGCGGCCGCCCTGTCGCCGGGGACCGCCCACGCCGCTGTGGCGGACGACGACGACCCCCCGCGCCGGTGCTCCGCCGGATATGTGGCCCTCACCTTCGACGACGGTCCGACGGAACTCACCCCCGCCTATCTGAAGGCGCTGCGCGACGCCGGACAGGTCCGCGCCACCTTCTTCGTCACGGGGAGCCTCGCCCAGGCGCGGCCCGACGGCACCCGGCGGATCGTGGCCGAGGGCCACCACGTGGGCAATCACTCGTTCAGTCACCCGGACCTCGTCCAGCTGGACGAGGCCGCCGCGTTCACGGAACTCCAGGACACCAGCCGGATCATCCGTGCGCAGACGGGCCGCTCGCCGAAGCTCTTCCGGCCGCCGTTCGGGAGCACCGACGCCCGGACCCGCCAGCAGGCGGCCCGGCTCGGGATGACCGAGGTGATCTGGACCGCCGACACGGTCGACTGGAGCGGCATCCCCGCCGAGGCCATCACGGCGAAGGCGCTCACCGTACGGGCCGGGGGCATCGTGCTGCTCCACGACGGCCTGCCCGCGACGCTCACCGCGATACCGGCCATCGTCCGGGGGCTCGCCGAGCGCGGGCTGTGCCCGGGGCGGATCGTCTCCTCCCCGACTCCGGTGGAGGCATGGCCGGGGCTGACGTTCCACGCGAAGGCCGCACGCTGGTGACCCGGTAGGTCCCCGTCCCGCGCCTGGACGGGCACGGGACGGGGGCCGGTTCACCCACGGGCGACCGCCGCCCGGTCCGGCGATCGGCCGCGCGTGCCGAGGGCCCTCACTCCCGGGCCCAGACCGTGCCCCGTGCCTCGTACTCCATCATGCCCTCCAGCGACAGGGCCGTCTCCGGGCCGAGTTCGCGGCGGACCAGCCAGAGGGCGAGTTCCAGCCCGGAGGTGATGCCGCCCGCGGTCACCAGGTCCCCGTCGTCCACGACGCGGGCGTTCTTGAGTACCCCGCCCTGACGCTCCAGTTCGGCGCGGGCCCCCTTGTGGGTGGTGCAGGGCCGGTTCCGGGTCAGCCCGGCGGCCGAGCAGAGGATGACACCGGTGCAGACGGCCGCGATCGTCAGCCCCGGCCGTACGGCGGCGGCGAGGGCCCGTGGCAGGGTGCCCCGGGCGATCTCCGCCTGGACGCCGGGTTTGTCCGGCCGGGCGTAGCCGCCGCCGGGCACCACGAGGATGTCGGCCTCCTCGGGGGCCCAGCGGTGTATCCCGCCGACGGCCGTCCCGAAGGCGCCGGTGACACCGGAGAGCCGGGACGCGGAGACATAGCGCACCTGCACCGCCCGCCGGGTGAAGAACCCGGCCGCCGAGAACACCTCGTACGGGGCCGCGAAGTCCAGCTCCTCCACCCCGTCGAACATCACCACCTGCACCCGCAGCGGCCCGCCGCGCCCCTTGTCCGCCCCCTCGGGCCGCTCCCGCGCGCCGACGGGTGCCCCGGTGGCAGCGGCGGCGGCGGTGAACGCGCCGGTGGCGCCGAGCGCGGTGGAGGTACGGAGCAGTTCTCTGCGCTTCATTCGGTTCTCCTGTTGGGGGAGGGGAACGGGGTACGGGGGAGAAGTCGGCCGCCGACCCCGCCGGGTTCCCACCAACCTGCCGGTGGCGCAGTGGGTGAGCATCGGCCGCTGGAGGACGCACCCGGCGGCCGCCATCGAACGCCCCCTCCTTCACGCCGGGGCGGGCCGGCGAACTCCAGCACCAGCGATCCGCTGGCCGGAACCGGGCCCGGGGCCCTCGCTCTGCCCCGTCCCCGCCGCCCGTGTGCCGCCGCTCCGGCGTCGGGGTGGCTGGCGGGTGCGCGCCCGCCGTGGACGGAAGGGGTCTGATGTGACGCGCGGGGTCAGGTCTGTCCGGGGAGGAGGGGACGGACGGCGCCTTCCTCGGTGCTGCGGTCGAAGGCGCCGGGCTGGGAGAGGTCGTCGAGGAGTTCGTCGATGAGTCCCCGGGTCACATGGGGCATGACATAGACATGGCTGTAGTCATGGCGCCGTCCCCCGAGGTTGAGGGGGACGCAGGCCAGGGTGTACTTCGTGGTGATCTCGGCCCGGGGCTGCTGGAACCAGATGCTCAGCGCGTGGTCGCCGTGCCCGACCTCGATGCCGTCCTCCGCCCAGGGCTCACCGCGCTCCTGGAGGAGATCGCTCAGTTTCCTGAGCCGGTCGGCCGTGTACGTGGCGATGGCGAGTGCTTCGGCGGCCTGCCGCGTCTGTTCCTCCTCGCCGAGTTGGGCGAGGTGGTTCCACATCGCCAGGGAGGCGAAGCCGCTGCGGGATCCGGCGAAGGTGCTGTCCGGTGAGGAGACCACCGCCGGATCGGACGGCGGGCGCAGTTTGAACCCGGCGCGGGACAGATAGATGCCCGTCGGCACGGGGGCGCCCGGGTACTTGTGCCCGCTGGTGACGATGGAGGACACCTCGGGCACCCGGAAGTCGAAGACGGGTGGCGCGCTCTCGACCAGACCCGCGTCGCGGGCCCGCTCCAGATAGGGGGCGTAGGCGCCGCCGAGGGCGCCGTCGACATGGACCCAGTACCCGTTCCGTACGCTGATCCGGTCCGGGTCGTCGGGGTCGAAGCGCACCGCGCGGTCGATCAGGCCGTACGTCTCGAAGACGGGCCGGAGCCGGGCACAGGCGGTCGCGACATCGTCGTAGGCGCCCTTGAAGACGCTGCCGACATTGAAGTTGACGAGGACGGGGTGGCCCTTGGCGGCGAAGAACTCCACGAGCGGGACCAGGGCGTCGATATCGACCGTTCCCGGACCCTCGTCACCGCCGGTGGTGGGCACACCGCCCAGCGGCCAGCCGTTGTAGGTCCGGGTACGGGTGCCGGACAGGTCGATCGGGCACTCGCCCGGGTAGAGACTGCCGCCCAGGTCGTAGAAGGTCGGGAGGTCCAGGACCCGCATGGCTTTGATGTGGGAGTAGTGGGTCTCCTGGGAGAAGAAGGCCACAGGGGAGTAGGCGTTGGGGTTGTCATCGGGGTGTCGGGCCCGGAGGTAGGTGGTACGGCAGCTCGCCTCTCCGGAGATCTCGTCGCGCACCAGGGCGTTGCCGTCGAGGTAGTCACGGGCGTTCCACAGGGCGTAGAGGTTTCCCTCGGTGCTGCCCATGGAGAGGACATAGCCCCAGGCGTCCTCGGGCCGGGGACGGGCGGGATCCTCGGGTAACGGGGCGTGCCACAACCGGGCGTAGTGGCCGAGCACCGCGCGCTCCAGCCACCGCGAGTGCAGGCTGAAGTGGCTGTCCACGAACGGATCCCCGACGTTGTTGATGTGGTGCCGCAGAAAGCGGCCGAGTGAGGCGTGGCCGTCGAGGGAGAGATTGACCTGGTAGCCGAGCATGCGGGCGCGGTGCCGTTCGAGATGGTCGTCCAACCGGGCGAGGACCGCCGTGCGGCGCTCGTCGGTGAAGGGTTCGCTGCCGAGGCGGAAGTCCTCGTCGGACGGCGGTGTCCATGGTGTTCCGTCGGCGGCGGGAGTGTCGTGGGGTGTGGAGGTCATCGGGTCTCCGTCCATCTGGGCGTGGCCGCACCCCGCCGCCGGGTTCCGCTGGAGCGGCGGCGGGGTGCCGGGATCCACTGGGCTGTCAGGGGGCGGGCCGTGAGGCGAGGGGCCTGTGGCCGGCGCGGGAAGGGTGCGGGCGGGCGGGGGCGAGGGATGCCCCGGCCGGTCCGTTGCGCTGAACCGTGACGACAGAGTGCGCTGAACCGTGAGAACCGCGACTGCGCTGAACCGTGAGGACCGACTGCGCTGAACCGTGAGGACCGACTGGGCCGAAACGTGACGACGGAGGTCGGCGGGATGCCCGGACGGTGCTGTCCGCTGCCCGGCGGCATCATGCTAGGGGCGATGTATGAGGATTGTCCCGATAATCT
Source organism: Streptomyces sp. NPDC057638 (assembly GCF_042800315.1). Taxonomy (NCBI): domain Bacteria; kingdom Bacillati; phylum Actinomycetota; class Actinomycetes; order Kitasatosporales; family Streptomycetaceae; genus Streptomyces; species Streptomyces sp. NPDC057638. The sequence goes on along the minus strand of NZ_JBHVHF010000101.1, from coordinate 1,591 downwards.
GACGTTTACTTAAGCCGCACTCCTTTTGGTGAATCGCGGGCTGGACTGGCATGGATCGAGCCGGGAGGGCGGGCCGGAAAATCGCACGCACGCTCGGACTCCGGCCGGGGGAGGGGATCGCCGGTGGCCCGCTCGGCGCTCCGGGCGGCCCGGTCCGTGGAGACCTCCCGCGGTGTGCCGGTGAGAGCCTGGCGAACGGTCCGGTGCCGTCCGGGGTGTGAGCCGAGGCCGCGTGCCGTGGTGTACCGCCGTGTGCCAGGGGCAGGATGCGTCCGCGCGGGGATGGCGGTCAGGCACGCGGCGGCGGGGGACGAACCGCCCCGGGGACATGAGGAGCGGCATGGACATCGGAGTGTTCCTTCCGATCGGCAACAACGGCTGGCTTATCTCGAAGAGCTCTCCGCAGTACATGCCGACCTTCGAACTGAACAGGACCGTGGTGCGGCGGGCCGAGGCATACGGATTCGATTTCGCGCTATCGATGATCAAGCTCAAGGGGTTCGGTGGCGAGACGGAGTTCTGGGACCACTGCCTTGAGTCGTTCACACTGACGGCCGCGCTGGCCGCCGTGACCGAGCGGATCAAGCTGTACGCCTCCGTGCCCATCCTCGCCCTGCCGCCGGCCATCGCCGCCCGGATGGCCGTGACCGTCGACGCCATCGCCCCGGGCCGGGCCGGGGTCAACATCGTCACCGGCTGGGCGCCCGCCGAGTACGCGCAGATGGGCCTGTGGCCCGGAGACGGGCACTTCGCCAACCGCTACGCACGGGCGGCCGAGTACGTCACCGTCATGAGGCAGTTGTGGGGCGAGGGCGTCAGCGACTTCCAGGGCGAGTTCTACGGCATGGACGCCTGCGTGCTCTCGCCGCGTCCGGCTGGCGGGCATATCGATGTCCTGGCCGCCGGGCAGAGTGGTACGGGGATGAGGTTCGCCGCCGAGTACGCCGACGGGAACTTCATCCTGGGCCGTGGGGTCAATACGCCGCTCGCGCTCTCCGAGGCCGCCGCGGCCCTGGCGCACGAGGCCGGCGGAACCGGTCGGGACGTGGGCACCCTCGCGCTTTTCATGATCATCGCGGCTGAGACCGACGGAGCCGCGCGGGCGAAGTGGAAGGACTACCACGACAACGCCGATCTCGCGGCGCTGGGATATCTGGTGGACGAGACGGCCAAGGACACGGAGGCCGACGACGCCTCGACCGCGCGAACCGTCGCGCTGCCCGAGGGTGCGGTGAACTTCAACATGGGAACGCTCGTCGGGTCTTACGAGAGCGTCGCGCGCATGCTGGATCAGGTCAGCGGGATCGACGGTGTCGCGGGAGTGATCCTGGTCTTCGATGAATTCCTCGAAGGGGTGGAGGACTTCGGCACCCGTATCCAGCCGCTGATGACGTCCCGTACCTCCGGCCCGGGGCGAGCGTGACGGACCGGCGGTCCCGGCCCGGCGGCGGGGACCGCCGCTTCGCGCCCGGTGCCCCCGGCCGCCGGACCGTCTGATGCCCCTCGTCGCCGGGCGGGTACGGGCCTTTCCCTCGCGCCGCCTCGTGCCCTCCGCCGGGGATCGGCGCGCGCCGCCCCGCTCGGCCATGCG
>NZ_JBHVHF010000100.1:0-24330 GCF_042800315.1 Streptomyces sp. NPDC057638 | reverse complement strand
GCCCCGGGCGGGGCCGCCGTACGGACGGTGGACGGTCAGCCGCCGTAGGAGGCCCCGAAGCCGTGGGAGGCCCACACGGGCACACCGAGCTCCTTGAAACCGAGGGCCTTGCTGCCGGCGCCGGTGATGGTGCCGGTCTTCCGGTCGGCCGGGAGGACGTAGACCAGCGCGTCGGCGGAGAAGCGGGCGTCGGCGGTGACGAGGTCGTCGCGGCCGTCGCCGTTGAGGTCGGCCAGCTTCACGAAGTGGCCGAACCCGCCGCGGTCGCTCACCTCACCGGGGACGCCCTCGGTGTCCTGGTGGTAGACCCGCGCGCCCGCCCCGGTCACGCCCTTCGGGCCACCGGGCAGCAGGGTGACCTGACCCGCGTACGGAAGACCGTTGAGCCCTTCCTCAGAGGTCGCGACCGCCAGGTCCCCGTACCCGTCGCCGTTGGTGTCGCCGATGGAGAGATAACGGCCGAAGTAGTCCTTCTCCTCGCTCTCGTCCGGGACGCCCGGGGTGTCCTGGCTGATCACCTGGACGGGACGGTTCGACTGGCCCTTGGGGCCGCCGTAGACGATCCGGACCTCCCCGGACTCGCGCGGCGCCTTGGGCTCACCGGCGACCGCCACACCGATGGCCAGATCGTCGTGACCGTCCCTGTCGAGGTCGCCCACCGTCACGTTGTCACGGCCGGACTCGTTCCCCAGCACCGTGCCGTCGGCGTTGGTGAGGTTCCCGGTCCGGATCAGGCCCTTCTTCGTCCCCCGCTGGATCTCGATCCGCTCGGTGGCCCGGCTCTTGCCGTCGCTGACCTCGATCACCAGGTCGCTGATGCCGTCCCCGGTGACATCACCCTCGCTGAGGTCGATGAAGTCACTCCGGTCGCGGTCCTTGATACCCAGGTTGATGATCGACTTCGGCTTCCCGGTGCGGCTGATGGGCCCGTAGAGCACCTCGCCGCCGCGTCCGTCGCTGTGGTCGGAGGAGGCGAGGTCGGCCCTGCCGTCCCCGTTGAAGTCCCCGGCCGCGAGCGAGGCGCCCCGGCGCCAGTCGAGCCCTCGGGGCGCGGTCTGCTTGACGGTGGTGGCGCCGTGCTTCGTCAGCCCGTGCTTCCCGCCCCAGACGATGGTGATCTGACCGGCGTTACGGCGGTAGCCGCCACCGATGGTCATGTCCTCGCCGTCGGCGCTGATCGCCAGGTCGGCGTATCCGTCGCCGTCGTAGTCCGCGGTGGCGGAGTCATGGCCGAAGCGGTCGTGCTCCTCCGAGGCGCCCGGAATGCCCGGGGTGTCCTGGCTGATCGCCACGGTCTTCGTGGCGGTCGCCCCGGGCGCGGAGCCGTAGACGACCGACACGGCCCCCGCCCGGTGAATGCCCTCGTTCCTGCTGACAGATGCCTGGACGACGAGGTCGCCGTACCCGTCCCCGTTGAAGTCGGAGGCGGCCTTGGCGGGCTTGGTGGTACCGGAACCCGGCTTGTCCGGTGCGGCGACGGCGGCGGGCGCCAGGCCCGCCAGCAGGGTCGCGGAGGCCACGGCGATGGCGGTGGCCAGGGTGCGCTTGTGCAACGTATTCCCCCCACGGGTGTTGCTGATGTGACTGCTGTTAATCACTGAGGAGACCCATGGAGAGGAAGGAAGGTTGTATGCCTCACCGGGTCCCGGCGCATCGCGTCGGCCTCGGTGTGTGCTTGGACCGTTGACGGACCTCGTCTGATACCGGGGTGCCCGCTGGGGTCAAGGACCCGATACGGCACAGGGGTTCGCTCACGTCAGGGCGGCCCCCTGTCCGCACGGCGGTGGTACGGACAGAGGACCAGAGCTCTGGCCGGGTCGGAGGATCAGCGGCCGAAGCCCGTACCGAACCCGGCCGAAAGGCCCGCGGTCAGCCCGAGCTGACCGGTGGTGTACGCGACACCCCTGACGACGGTGGTGCCGGGCTTCGGGGTGATCACGACGCTGACCCGGCTGGGGCTCGTCTCGCAACCGGACGAACCGATGGCGACATCGGCGCGGCGGTCGCCGTCGACGTCGGTGAGGTGCACGGCCGAGCCGAAGTGGTCATGCGGGACGGGCTTGGCCGGTATTCCCGGGGTGCCCTGCTGGTAGACCCGGGCGCCATCGCCGACCACGCCCCTCTTCCCACCGAGAAGGACGGTGACCTGTCCGCCGTAGGGCAGATTCATCTTGCCCTCACCGCGAGCGCCGATGGCGAGGTCCCCGTGCCCGTCGCCGTTGGTGTCGGCGATGGAGAGCGCGTGGCCGAAGTCGTCCCCGTCCTCGGTGTCGTCCGGGACGGCGAAGGTCTCCTGGGTGATGACCTGCGGCTCACGGGTGGTGGACTGGCCCTGGGGGCCGCCGAAGACGAGGGTGATCTCGTTCCTCTTGTGCGGGTAGCTCCGGGACTCACCGCCCCCGACGGCGATATCCGCGTAGCCGTCCTTGTTCACATCACCCACGGCGACATGCCCGTCGGCCGTGCCCGAGGCGCCCAGGCGCCACCCCTGGGCGTTGGTGACATGACCGCTTCTGACCATGCCCTTCTTCGTCCCGCGGTAGATCTCGATCGAGGGCCCGGGGACATGCTCGTTCCAGCCGTGGAAGACCTGGATCAGCAGGTCGCCGATGCCGTCGCCGGTCACATCGCCCGCGTCCAGAGCGGTAGAGACCTTGGTGCTGGCGTTCTTGACCCCCAGGTTGACGGTCGACTTCGGCTTCCCGGTCCGGCTGATGGGCCCGTAGAGCACCTCACCGCCCCGCCCGGCGCTGTGGTCGCCCGCCGCGAGGTCGGGGCGGCCGTCCCCGTTGAAGTCCCCGGCCGCGAGCGAGGAGCCCCGGCGCCAGTCGGCGGCGGTGGGCTCGGTCTGCGCGGCGGTGACGCCGCCGTGCCGGGTCAGCCCGTTCTTCCCGCCCCAGACGATGGCGAGCTGACCGGCGTTGCGGCGGTAGGTGGTGCCGAGGGTGATGTCCTCACCACTGGCGGACACCGCGAGATCGGTGAAGCCGTCGTGATCGAAGTCGCCCGTGACGGTCTGGGCGCCGAAGCGGTCGTACGCCTCGGCGGTACCGGGCACACCCGGACTGTTCTGGGTGATGACCTGCTTCCTGGCCGAGCTGACGCCCGTCTTGGAGCCATAGAGCACGACGACGGCCCCGGCCTCCGCCTTCCCGTCGACCGTCCCGGCGGACTGGCTGACCACGAGGTCGCCGTACCCGTCCCCGTTGAAGTCGGAGGCGGCGTTGGCCTTGACGGCCGTCGCGGAGGCGGGAGCGGCGACGGCGGCGGGCGCCAGGCCCGCCAGCAGGCTCGCGGAGGCCACGGCGATGGCGGTGACCAGGGTGCGCTTGTGCAACTTCATCCCCCCACGGGTGTTACTGGTGTGGCTGATGAGACTGGCGAGGGGGAGGGATGGTTGTACGGGGTCGGGGAGGCGCGTTGGCGGGGCCGCGGCTCTCCGCACGGGCCGTCGGCTCATAGCCCCCGGTCAGGGGCGTCCAGCCAGGCGGTGTTGCCGGTGGGGGTCACGGTGAGCCCGAACCGGTCCGGCGCGGGACACCCGTTGCCGGTCCACCAGCGGTGCGCGGACGTCAGCTCGTCCCAGAGCCGCCGGGGCCCGCTCTGGTAGACGGTGCTGTCGGCCACGCCATCGGTGAGCACGGCCGCCGCCCAGGAGAGATCGCCGAGGTCGTAGAGCCAGGTACTCACACGGGTTCCGCGCCGGTCGGCCCGCAGCACGCAGTCCGGGATCAGCAGCCCGGCGGCGGTGAGGAACGGATGACGCGGCACCTGGCCGCCGCCAAGGTCCCTGGTACTCAGCGTCGTCGGACTGACGGTGGCGGCGCCAGGGAAACCACCGGGAAGGTAGGCCCCCGGGTCGATCTCGTGGCGCTGCGAGCGGACCTTCATGAACTCGACCGGCGCGGACAGGCGGCCGGACGCCGCACGGCCGTCGCCGCGCACGGTCAGGCGTACGACGTGGTCGGTGTTGGCGAACGCGGTCCCCCAGGGAGCGACGATCAGCCCGCCGGGCACCGTCTGCTCCACCCAGGAGAACGGGATCCGGCGCAGCCCGGCGGTGGCGATGATCCGGTCGTACGGCGCCCGCGCCGCATGACCGAGAAGCCCGTCACCGGTGACCACCTCGGGGCGCAGTCCCCGCTCACGCAGCCGGGTGCGGGCGGTGGCGGCGACCTCGGCGTCGACCTCGACCGTGACGACCTGCTCCCCGCCCAGACGGTGGGCGAGGAGAGCGGCGTTCCACCCGGCCCCGGTGCCGATCTCCAGCACCCGGCACCCGGGCCGGACATCGAGCTCCGCGAGCATGGACGCGACGACACTCGGCATCGACACCGACGAGGTCGGCACCCGCCCGGGGGCCTTGCCGTGGTGATCGCCGTCGTCCCACTGCACGGTGACGGGCCGGTCGGCGTCCGCGCAGGCGTACCAGGCGGCGGGGTCCACGGCCCGGTCGACGCTCTGGCTCGTACGGGACTCCATGTCATACGGCCACAGCAGATCCGGGAGAAACGCGGCCCGGTCCACGGCCTCGAAGGCGGGCACCCAGTCGGCCGCCAGAACACCGCTGTCACGGAGCTGGCGCAGCAGCGCCCGGCGACCAGGACGGCAGGAGGAGTCGTTCACTTTCGGTGTTTGCCGTCCCCTTCCGGGGCATCACCGTCCGGACTCGGCGGGTCCGACGGCGGTGTCCACGGCTGACCGGGAAGACCATCACCCCCGTCCCCGTCCCCACCCGATCCACTCCCGCCGGTCCTCCCGGGCACGGAACGCATACCGCTCTCCTCACGCGCATCGTGTACTCGACTCGCCACGCTACGGATGGCGAACGGTGAGAGGGCAGCGGCGAACCGCCACCGGGCAGCGCGGGAGCGGCTTCGAGGCGCACGGCGGGCTTTCGCGCGCGCCCTCACTGCCCTCGCGCGCCCTCCTCCGCCGGGCCGGTGGCGGTCCCCAGATCCCTACTCTCTTTCGGACTTGGCGCAGCTCGACGGCCATGTCCGCCAGGCGCTGGAGGACGCCTTTGCCGTGGTGGACACGTCCCGGCCGCAGTTCAGCGTGCGCGTCTGCGAGGGTCCAGGTCGGGGACGGCGCACCTGGCGTGGCCGTGGTGTCGCCCGTGGTGTGCCTCGTGGGTCTTGATGGGGCCGTCCGGGCAGAAGCACGGAGCAAGGGTCAGGGGGCTGTGGTGATTGCCGCGGTGATCTCCTCGCGCAGTGCTACGGCTTCGGGAGCCGTTGTGTAGGGGGCGGCTTCGTCATGGAGTTCGGCGAGCCGGTCGCTCACACGCTTCGAGCCGATGGTGGCGAAGTGGTCCAGGGCTCGATGGGTCTGTTCGTAGGCACCGGTGAGTTCGCCGACGACCAGGTAGGTGCGGGCGATGCCGAGATGGTCGAAGGCGGTACTGCGGACGCGGTGGGCGGGCCGGAGATCGAGCGCGTGCTTGAGCAGGTGGAGGGATTCCTCCGCACGGCGTTGGCGGTGGGTTCCGGTGTCGTGTTTTGCCGCGATCTGGTGGGCGATGCCGAGGGTGGCGCAGAGCTCGACTTCGTCGAAGAAGGTCATGTGCGGGGGTTCGTCGGCCGGGGTGATCTGGGTGAAGTGGTCCTCGGCGTGACGGGCGGCGCGTTCGCTGTCGTGGAGTTGGCCGGTGATGGCGAGGAAGCGTGATTCAAGGGAGGCGAGCATGGATTGCGTCGCTGGTGTGGCCTGGCGGCGGGCGCCGTACTGGGCGAGGGCGATGAGGTCGAGCGCGTCACTGTAGTGGTGGAGGTGAGACATCTGGCGGGCCATGCACTGAAGGATGTGGGCGCCGAGGGCTCTGTCTCCGGCTTCGCTGGCGGCGTGAAGGGCGGTGATGAAGAGGTTCTGTGCGGTGTGGTGGTGGCCGCTGTCGAAGGCCATCCAGGCGGCGACGCTGCCGAGGTCGGCGACGGCGCCGAACAGGGCGCGGCCGACGGTTTCGGTGTAGGTGGCGGTGTTCAGGAGGGTGTTGGCGTCGTGCATCTGGGCGATGACGGCTTTACGGGAGAGGGTGCCGCCGTGCCGGTTGTCAGCGTCGCGGAACATGTCGGTCAGCTGGCGGATGGCGGTGACATCGTTCATGCCGATGCGGCCGCCGTCGCGGGCCGTGAGGGCTGAGGGTGTGGCGAGGGCCCAGTGCTGGAGCGGGGTGAGCAGGTCAGTTCCGGTGTGGAGGGCCGGGGTGTCGTCCCGGGGGCGGGTTTGGGGGTCCATCAGTTCGCTCCGGGTGAGATGGTCCACTGCGGCGATCGTGGAGCGGGGCTCCCACGCCTGGTCGGGGCCCTGCGGAAGGGTGGCGGTGCCGGGCATCCCGATGTCAGCGCAGGTGAGGTAGATCCCGACACAGCTTCCGAGGTGGTCGGCGATCAGCTGGGGGACGGGGTGGCGGGGCGTCTCGCCCTGGCGCCAGGCCCGTACCCGTCCCTCGCTGGGGTTGACGCCGCGGTGTCCCTGAACGCGGGCCCGGCGGGTCACGGCCCGGGCGAGCTCGGCGTTGGAGATCCCGGCCCGTGTCATCCACTGGCTCAACGAGTCGTTCGGCTTGCGCGTGCGCGGCATGCGCCCTCCATGGCCGTCTGCGTTCCCAGCGTAGAGCCCGTCACCGGGGCCGGGCGGGGGCCGCGCGAGGTTCGGCGGAATTCGGCGGGGCGAGCGGCGGGTGAGCGGGCGGGGGCGGCGGTGTCCGGCGGGTTGTCCGGGCCGGGCTGGTGCTGCTGATCTGGTGGTGCCGACGCGGTAGACGGCAGCACGACGCCGAGTGCGGCGAAGGTGCGGCATGTGATCTCCGGGCACCAGCCGGATCTCCTCGCCCGTCAGACCCAACACGGCCGACCCCGCCGCCGCCCCGCTCCCGCATCCCTGCGGACCCTCCGCGCAGTGCCGGGAGCAGCCCAGGCGCGGGGCGGCTGTTCGCGCGCCCCCTTTGTCCTCGCCCGGGACACCACTCCTTACCTCACCCGTTCCCGCAGCACCACCTCCGGCCACCACAGCCTCGCCGGGCTCGCACACCGGTGAACCTGGCTCTGTGAAGGGCATAGGTCCCTGCGATGACGGCGCGTGTCACACCACTGAGTGCCTCTGAACCACTACGCGTGCCCCCTCTACCTACGTCTCCGAAAGGCATCTCCGTCCTACGCTGATCGACGGGTCATCAGCACGGCGGGTGCCGTGTCGGCGGAGCAGGGAGAGGGCCTTCCGGTATGCCTGAGCAGAGCGCGACGAGATGGACCATCCGTAACGAGGAGCGGGTCGCGGTCCCCTCCACCGTCGACGGCATCCGAGCCGCGCTCCCCGCGGACCAGCGGGCTCACTTTGACGAGGAATTGGGGCGGGCGACGGCGGAGACTGTCGCCGACGTGGTGCGCCACTGGGTCCTCAACCTCGCGTCCGGCCCGGAGGACGAGGACGAGTTCACCCGGTTGGAAGCCGAGAACGAGGGCGCCGCATGAGCCGGTACACGATCGCGTACGCCCCGGTGGCGGAGGCGACGCTGAAGCAGTACGCCGGAGAGCGCGCCTTCCGGGCAGAGATGGCATCGACGCTGGGCCGCGATCCATACGGGCACAGGTCTCAAGCCGTCGGCGGTGAGCGCGATCGTCGCGAAGCGACAGTCGCGGGAGTGTTCATCCGCTACTACGTCGCCGAGAACGTCGTGAGGATCACGGTGGTGCGGATGGTCCCCCCTCCGTGAGGTGAGCCACGACGAAGGGCGGCCACGTCGTTGCTAATTGGAGGTCAGAGGATGCCCCGCCAGGTCCAGGGGCGTGGTCCGCGCCGTCCGCGCCCCCGTTGTCCTCGCCCGCCCTCCTCCGCCGAGCCGCCACCGGTCCCCAGGGCCCGCCGCTGGGTGGAGACTTTCCATCACAAACGGTGTGATGGCCGTGCCAGGAGGAAGGAGCCAGGGTGGCTGACGGGACGACGTTCACGACCTACATGGGTGACGGGGTCTTGGTGGTCCTCCCCGCGACGATCCGGGGCATCCGGGACGCCCTGCCCACCGAGCTGCGGAACGAGTTCACCGAGGCGGTGGAGGGGGCTCCCGCGAGCACCCTGTTCGAGGTCCTCGCCACTTGGGCGCAGAGGACACGGCCGGACCTGATCGCCTCCAAGGAGGCCGAGTTCCAGCGGCTGGAGGACGGCGACTTCTCCCACATCGCCGATCCGGAGGAAGTGGCAGCCGTGTTCGGCCCCGGACGGGAAGGCGACGCGGCGTGATCTACCGGGTGCAGTACACGGACCGGGCCCTCGACAGTCTGCGGAAGATGAACCCGCAGCGCCGTGCCCGCTTCGACCAGGAGATGCAGCGGGTCGCGCGCGACCCGCACGCCTTCGGGTCCCCCATCGGCGGGACCGGGAACTCCAAGCGCACGGCCGTGATCGCCGGGGCGCTCACGGACTACTGGATCAGCTCACCCGGCGTCCTGACCGTCAGCGTCGTCTCCATCGTCCACACGGACTGACGGCACTCCGACGCCGCTCCTCTCACTACAGCTACTCACTGAGGCGGTCAGCGAGGCCGTGCAGGCGCGTGACTCAGAGCCGCGTTGGGATCTACGGGCATGCGCTCTCGACGGAGTGGCAGCATGAGTACCGTTCCGGGAGGCTTGTTTCGTCGAATGGGGCGTGTCTGTGCCGTACGAAATGGAAGAGCAAGAGGCGATCGGGCGTCGGATCAAGCGTCGTCGGCTTGCCCTGGGGATGCCTCAGGCCGATCTCGGAGTCGCCATCGGCACGTCACAGGGCTGGGTGTCCAAGGTCGAGAAGGGTCGTATCGAGCTGGACCGGGCCGCGCTGATCAGCGGTATCGCCGCCGCGCTGCACTGCCACCCGAACGATCTGATCGACCGTCCGTACGCGGGGACGGCGCCGGACAACCAGTGGCAGATGGCCGCTGCCTCCATCCTGCGTGAGCTGCGCCGTTACGACCTGACGCCGGTCTTCGACGGTACTCCCCGGGCCTCGGGGGCTCTGTGGCAGGACATGAAGCGGCTCCACCGGCTGCGGGACGCGGCGGCGAACGTGGCAGTCCTGCGCAGCCTGCCCGATCTGCTGCGGGAGGCACGCGCACTGGGCGAGGTGTCGAGCGGCCACGAGCGGGAGGAGGCGTTCGGTGTCTACGCGGTGTGCTGCAAGTTCGCCCACACCGCCGCCCACGCCCTGGGCCATCCGGAACTGGTGGCCATGTCGTGCGAGCGGGCCATATGGGCCGCCCGGCTCTCCGGTGACCCGGTCCTTCCCGCCGTCGCGGACTGGATGCGGATGTGGGACATGTGGGCCACCGCGGACTGGGAGGACGCCCTCGCGCTCGCGGACAAAGCGCTGGACGGGATCGCGACCCCGTACGAACGGGGTGACGCTCTCGCGGTGCGGGCCTGGGGCGCTCTCCAGCTACGGGCGGCGGTGTCAGCGGCACGTGCGAGCAACGGAGCCGAGGCCGCGCATCGCCTCGCCCTGGCCCGGGAGGCGTCGGAACAGGATGGCCCAGGGCGTGAGCCGGTCGAGGACCGGCACTCCCTGACATTCTCAGCGGGCAATGTGACGCTGCACGAGATCAGCGTCGCGCTGGAAATGGGCGACCAGGGCGAGGCTCTGCGGCTGAACAAGCGGGCCGACTCCGCAGAACTCGCCGCGCTGCCGAAGTCCCGCCAGGGGCATCATCGGATGGATCTCGCCCGTGCCTGGCTGTGGGACGGCGACCGGGACAGAGCGCTCCGCGAACTGAGGAAGGCCGAGGGGCTGGCGCCGCAGCTGGTGCGGAATCACCCCATCGCCAGGTCCACCCTGCGCCAGATCGTCTACGCCGAGCGGCGTTCCACGCGGGAACAGTTGCGGGGCATGTCGGCGCGATTTCACTTGGATGACCAGGGCCTATTCCACTGATTCATATTCGGGTGTGACGAGATGGTCCTGCGGTCAAGGGGGCTGCGGGGTCTCGGTGATGTCCACCGTCAACTCTCCGCCGAGAACGTCGTGAGGATCACCGTGGTGCGGATGCTCCCCCCGCCCTGATGTGAGCCACTGCGACGGATGGCCGGGGTGTTGTGGTTGAGGTTGGTCAGAGAATGCCCCGCCAGGTCCAGGGTCGTGGTCCGCGCCGTCCGCGCAGGCAGTCGACTCGGTGCTGGGCCTGATCGCGCCAGCGGGGATCGGCTGAGGCGTGCTGGGCGGCGTAGGTGACCATGCGAAGCTCGCGGGCGGCGGCGAGCAGGGGGTATCCGTCCGACTCGGTGACGTCGAAACCGTAGGCGGTGGTGAACTCGGCGTACTCGGCACGGCTGGTGGCGCCGGTGGTGAAAGTACGGACGGCGGTGGAGGCGAGATCCCACTCCGGAGGGCCGAGGGAGAAGCGTTCCAGGTCGATGACGCGGACACCGGTCGGGGTGCGGATGATGTTGCCGGGCCAGGCGTCGCCGTGGACCGTCGTCTCGGGCCCGCCCGGCGGCCGGTCGGCCCACTGTGCGCGGAGGTCGTCGAGCAGGCCGGTCAGCCAGGCTCGGTCCGGTGCGGGCAGGGTGGTGGCGGTGTCGAGGCGTTCGCGTACGCGGATGAAGGGGTCGAGCGGGCGGACAGGGAATGGCGGGCGGGGCAGGCGGTGCAGGTGCCGGAGGGTGAGTGCGAGGTCGCGAGGTGATCCGGGGGTGTGGGGGCCCGGGATGTGTTCCCAGAAAGTGACCGGGTGCCCGTCGGCGATGACGGGCTGGTCGATATCGAGGGGACGAACGACGGGGACCTGATGCTCGGCGAGCCACCGGGCTGCCTCCACCTCACCGGTGGCGGCCTGGTTCTGGCCGGGCTGGTTGATCCGGGCCACCACGGCGCCGGGGAGCCGCCAGGTCTGGTTCTCGGCGATTCTCACCGGACGGGCGCCTTCCCAGGGCAGCCCGGCGACCCGGGACGCCGCGACGAGGACGTCAGGGACGGTCGGGGTCACGCGGGCACTGCGGTAGTGATCCGGCGTACCAGCGCGGTCGATTCCCGGATGGTGGGGTGGCGACGGGCGTGGTGGCCGAGTTCGCGCAGATCCTGCGCGGCGCGGCGGGAGGTGAGGGTGCCGGAGAGATCGAGGGCGGTGTGGCCGAGGGCGGCCGCTTCGCGGGGGTCGCCCTTGAGCATGGTGAGGGAGGCGAGTTTGGTGGAGGAGATGGCTTTGGAACGGGCGAAGGCATCGGTGTGGCCTCGGACGGCGGCGCGGAAGCGGTCGCTGGCCTGCGCGGCGTCCTGCCCTTCGATTCCGGTGGCGAGGTCGTACAGCGCGTGTGCGGTGTCGCCGAGGTGCTGGGCCTCGTCGTAGTAGGCCATCCAGGGCGGGTCCTTGCCCGGGTTGCGCTGGGCGAAGGCGTCGTCGGCGGCGCCGACGGCGGCGAGGGTCTCGCGGACATCGCGGAGCTTGCCGAAGGCACGGGCGCGGGCGGTGTGGAGCATGGCGCGCTCGGTGGCGGTGAGCCGGTCGGAACGGACCAGGCCCTTCTCCGCGTGCGTGATGCCGTCGTCGGCCTGGCCGATCCACACGGCCTGACGCGCGAGGAAGCTATAGCCCTTGGCCCGCAGATGCCAGGAGCCGGCCAACTCGGCGCACTCGACCGCGACCTGGAAGGCGACGCGGGCTTCGGTATGGCGTAAGGCGTCGAAGTGGCTGGCGCCAGAGACCAGTCCGAGCCGGGCGACAGCGCCGTGGAAGTCCGCCCGCAGCAGGCTGGGGCAGTCGAGGGCAAGGAGGCGGACGGCCCAGTGCATGGAATGGGAGGCGATCTGCCCCACCATGCCGCCTCCCCCCGTGGCGTGGTCCCAGCCGTGCAGCCCGTCGGCGAGGGCGGTGATCTGCCGGATCTCCACCGGCGTGATTCTCGGTGGCAGGGGCGGCGGGGAGCCGGGGGTCATCAGGCGGGCGAGGTCGAGAGGGGCGAGGGCGGCGAGGGTGCCCACGGCGAAGAAGGCGCGGCGTTCCACTGGGTCGGCGCTCCCGGGGTCGAGGGACGGGTACCCCTTCAGGATGCGTCCTTCGAGCAGATGCTCGGATGTCCCATCCGCATGCGACCGTGAAGTATCCGCATCAGACGCGGATTTATCCGCATCGCCGAAGACCATGCTCCATGCGCGTTCGAATAATCCGCCGGTCTGGAGTACCTCGTCCAACTGGGGTGCCAGGTACTTGGGACACCGGTACACGCCTTTCTCGATCTTGAGAATGACATCCCCACCCACCCGTGCCACCTCTGCGAACGGGCCCACTGTGGTGTATCCCGCCGCCTTGCGCCGATGGCGGAGTTCATGCCCGAACCACTGCTGGGGTGATGCGCCCGGATCGAGGGTCTTCTCCGGTTGCGGCATCGCTCACTCCTCACCCCTGATGCGGATTTCTCAAGTATCCGCATCAGCGTCTCCACAGGCCGCGCGGGCTCTGCGTGAATGTTGCTGAACGATTCAAGGTCAGTACACACCGCAACCGGCGCTTCCGTACGGGAGTTACGGCCGACGAAGTGGACCAGGACATGTCCCCACGCCACACATCCCCACGCCCGGACGGTCAGCTCGCCCGGGCAGCTTTCGAGGCTGCCGCCCTTCAGCTGCTGTTCGGCGCTGGCTACGAGGTCAAGCGCAATGGTTCGCGACCCTGACGGTACTGGCCGAAGCCCGTACTGATCACCAAGCCTTCTCACAGGGCGCAGACTGCGCGGCAGTTGCCACCTCCGCGCGAGCCCGTACCCAGCGAGCACTCCGCGCACGCGGCTCTCTCCCCTTCGCGGCCCGGCATCTCGCCCCCGGGAGCAGTCCCCCTCGCTGTTCCGTCCGGACTGATGGAGACACCGATGTCACCCAGAACGGCTACCCCCATGCCCGAAATCAGCAAACAAGGAACCGTCAACCACCTGTTCGGGCCGGTGGCGGCCATAGTGTCGCGCGGGTTCGAGCTGGTCTATGAGCGGGCGACGCCGCTCGGTACCGGTCTGGCCGAGGCGGACGCACCGCATGTGCCCGAGGCCAGGCGGTTCGTTGTCGCCTGGCTCGCGGCCTGGGGCCGGGAGGGGCTGGGGGATGTCGCGGCCCACGTCACCAGTGAGCTGGTGACGAATGCCTTCGTGCATGGCCGCTCCGGGCCGGTGCGGGTGCGAGGAGAGCTGTCGGCCACCGGGGTGTTCGAGCTGCGGGTCTACAGCGAGGGGCTGGGCGCGGTGTGTCCGGGCCGGGCTCGGGAGGACGCGGAGAGCGGGCGGGGGCTGTGGCTCGTGGAGGTGCTCGCGGACGCCTGGGATGTGGACCCGGGCGGGCTGTACGTGTGGTGCAGGCTCGTGGCGGAGGGCCGGGTCCCATGGTGAGCGATCATGCTCTCGCCGTGCGCTGGAGCCCATCGCACAAGCACCACCGGGCACAGCCGCTGAGTCCCGGGAAGATCCGGCCGTGCGTGACACGGGTCCTCGCCGCGCTGGACCTGGGCCGCCGCACCGGGCCCTGGACCTGGCGTCCGCGCCCGATGCCGTACGGCGCGACCGAACAGGGTGTCTCCACCCCGGCGCTGAACCGGCGGCGGTGGTCGCGGTGAGGCGGTTATGGCGGTGGCTCCCGCTGGCGCTTGGCTCGGCGGAGGAGCGGCTGGGGCTCGGGTTCGCGCTGTTACGGCTGAGGTGGGACGCGGACTGTGTCGATGAGTGGAGCCGGGGGCTGGAGGCCCAGGCGTTTCAGGCACGCATGGACGCCGAGTTGGAGCGGCTGCTGGAAGACGGGGGTGGTCCGGCGTGAGCGGGCCGCCGGTCGCGTATCTGTGTCACGTCATCGCCGAAGGGCCGGTGTACGGGTCCAGGGAGATCGTTCCGTTCGTACTCGGCACCCTCCGCACACGGTCGCAGGACACCGCGCTGACCTGGTTACGGATGCAGGCCCTGCGACTCGCGGACGGGCTGGACCCTGACCCGGTCCGCGCCCCTTGGGCCACCCGCTGTGACCGTGTCCCCGTACCGGACGCGCCGACGGAGATACGGGTGTGGGCCACCGACCCCGCCGAGGACCGCGCCGCACGGGCCCGGCTCGACCACGGGGTGGCCGTGTCCGTCGTCATCCCGGACGGGCCCGACCGCTACACCCTCGCGATCAGCCCCCGCCCCGCCCGGGTGCTGTACATCCACCCGTACCGCAGCAGGAGATAGCCCGTGCCCCGTACCGGACGCGACCACGTCCACACCGACAAGAGCACCGTCGTCGCCCGCTACCGCGCGGGCGAGACCCTCAAGGCCCTCGCCGCCGAGTACCACGTCTCCGACGCCTGGCTGAAGAAGCAACTGACCCGCTGGGACGTGCCCGTACGCGACGTACGCGCCGCCCGCCTCCTCCGCGCCCAGCAGCAAAGGAACCAGCCGTGAACGAGGAACAGCCCCCCATCTGCCAGGAGTGCGACGACCTGGTCACCGCCGAGCGCGCCGCCCGTATCGCCCACGACCACTCCGCCGCCACCGACGCCCGCGTCCTCCTCCGCCGACATCAGCGACACAGCCCCGACCACCGCCCCGCCCGGGACTGACCAGACACGGAACCGCCCCCGCCCGGAACACCGGACGGGGGCGGACGGCACGTCACCCTATGCGGGGGATCACTTGCCGAAGTCCTGGCCGAAGCCGCTGCGGACGCTCTGGTCGCTGAGACCGAGGTCGGTCGCGACGTAGGACAGGGAGCCGGTGCCGGTGTGGGCGCCGTCCTTTGTGGCGGGGAGGACGAAGATGCGGCCGTTGTGGGACTCAAGGCCGCTGCCGACGCTGGTCACCAGGTCGGCGCGCTTGTCGCCGTTGAGGTCGGCCAGCTTCACCACCGTACCGAAGTACTCGTAGCGGGTGGGGTCGCCGGGGACGCCCTCGGTGCCCTGGTGGTAGACGCGGGCGCCGTCGCGGGTGGCGCCCTTCGGGCCGCCGGGGAGGGTGAGGACCTGTCCGGCGCGCTCGACGCCGTCGAAGCTCTCGTCCGCCGTGCCGATGGCGAGGTCTCCGTAGCCGTCACCGTTGATGTCGTCGATGTCGACCGAGGCGCCGACGTGCGCCATGTCCTCGGTGGGGAGCGGGTCGGTCTCCTGGTTGATCACCTGGACGGGACGGGTCGACTGGCCCGTCTTGCCGCCGTAGACGACGCTGACCTTCCACGCCTTGCCGTCGCGGTACGCGTCCTGTCCGACCGCGATGTCCGCGTGACCGTCCTTGTCGAGGTCACCGACGGCCACTTCCTGGTCGTCCGGTATCCCTGAGAACAGGGGCTTGCCGTCGGCGCCGGTGAGGTGCCCGGCCCGGACCAGGCCCTTGGACGTGCCCCGGTGGATCTCGATCCGGTGGCTGAGGCCCGCGCGGCCGGAGAAGACCTGGATGACGAGGTCGGTGATGCCGTCGCCGGTCACATCGCCCGTGTCGAGGGCGGTGTGGACGAAGGGCTGCCCGTCCTTGAGACCCAGGTTGATCACGGACTTGGCCTTGCCGGTGGTCCGCCCGATGGGGCCGTACAGCACTTCGCCGCCCCGGCCGGTGCTGTAGTCACCGGTCGCCAGGTCGGTCTTGCCGTCGCCGTTGAAGTCACCGGCGACCAGCGACGAACCACGGCGGACGTCGGGGCCGGTGGGCGTGGTCTGCTTCACGGTCACCGCGCCGTGCTTGGTCAGCCCGTTCCTGCCGCCCCACACGATGGTGGTCTGGCCCGCGTTACGGCGGTAGGTGGTGCCGAAGGTGATGTCCTCGCCGCTCGCCGAGATCGCCAGGTCGGTGAAGCCGTCACCGTCGTAGTCGCCCGCGGCAGCCTGGGAGCCGAAGCGGTCGGACCTCTCGGCCGTCCCCGGGATGCCCGGGGTGTCCTGCGTGATGACCTGGCGCTTGGCCGCGCTGACACCCGTCTTCGAGCCGTACAGCACGGCGACGGCGCCGGTCTCCCACGTCCCGGTGACCGAGGCGCCGTACTGGGCCACGACGAGGTCGCGGTAGCCGTCACCGTTGAAGTCCGAGGCCGGCTTGGCGGCCTTGCTGACCGGCTTCGCCTGCTCAGGAGCGGCGACGGCGACCGGCGCCAGGCCCCCCATAAGGCTGGCGGACGCCACCGCGACGGCGGTGGCCAGAGTGCGCTTACGCACGATGTTCCCCCCACAGATGTTGCTGCTGTTGCTTCTGTGACTCGCTGACGAGACCGGCGAAGGAGGCGAATGGTTGTACGGGCGAGAGAACGAGAAACGGGAAGTGCCGCCAGGTCGAGTGGAGTTGGCCGGAGTCACCAGCGGGACCCGGAGGTGTCAGGTCTTCTGTTCGCGGGGCGGCGCAGGTGATCCACAGGGGCTCCGCCGCACCGTCACGACCTCGCCGGGACAGGGGCGGCGGTGGCGGTCACGCTCACGGCACGATATGCCGCAGATACGCCGTCGGGTTGCTCATATAGCGGCGCCAGTGGTCGACCAGCTCCAGCTCCTCCCACCGCGCCCGGTGGAAGCCCTCAGGACCGACCTCGATGATGTCCGCCCCGGGCGTGCTCGCCAGGATCGGGGAGTGGGTGGCGCACACCACCTGGGCGCCGCTCTCACCGAGCTGGTGCAGCAGCGCGACGAGCTGAAGGCAGGAGGTGAAGGAGAGGGCCGCCTCCGGCTCGTCCATGACGTAGAAGCCGGGAGCGTCGAACATCGCGCGGAACATGGCCAGGAAGCCCTCGCCATGGCTGAGCGCGCTGGTGTCCTCCTCCCAGTAGCCCGGCACTCCGCCCAGGTTCTCCGTCATGTCGAACGCGGTCTCGGCCCGCAGGAAGAACCCCTTCTTGTTGCGCCGGGGCCCGGCGAGCATCCGGGACCCGGCCCGGGTCGTGTCCGCCCGCAGCACCTCACCCAGGGGGGTCTTCGTCGGGTCCGGCGGACCGTGGAGCCGTGCGAGCCGTCCGCCGTACGCGTCCAGCTTGAAGCTCTCCGCGATGGCCTCGACCAGGGTCGACTTGCCCGAGCCGTTGTCCCCGACGAGGAAGGTCACCGGTCGGGTGAAGGTGAGTCCCCCGTCCAGGAGCTGGGTCACCGCTGGCACGGTGAAGGGCCACCGGCCGCGCTCGGTACGGTCGGGGGTCAGCCCCGCTGGTACATGGACCCGGTCGACGAACACGCCGCTCCTCGTTCTCGTCCGGACGTGCGGGCGCCGCCTTGACGGCCACTGAAGCCTACCCAGCCCACCGCCCCCGCCCGGAGCACCAGTACCGAAGTACCGGAGCGCCGGACGGGGGCGGTCAGCGAGTCGCCGGAGACGGGCGTCGCCCGCCGGGGATCACTCGCCGAAGGACTGCCCGAAGCCCTGGCGGGTGCCGTTGGTCAGGCCGATCGCGGGCGCGAGGAACTCTTTGGCGCCGACGGCGGTGATCGCGCCGTCCTTCGCGGCGGGCAGGATGTCGACCCGGCCGTCGTGGGGCTCGTCGTCGCCGCCGGAGCCGACGACGAGGTCGGCGCGGTGGTCGCCGTTGAGGTCGGCCAGCTTCACGGCGGAGCCGAAGAAGTCGTACGAGGAGGGCTTGCCCGGCATGCCCTGGGTGCCCTTGGAGTAGGACTTGGCGCCCGTGCCGGTGAGGCCGCCCTTGGCGCCGAGGAGGGTGGTCACCTGGCCGGTGTTCTCCAGGTCGCCGAGGTCCTCGACGGAGGCGCCGATGGCGAGGTCCGCGTACCCGTCGGCGTTGATGTCGCCGACGGAGACCGAGGTACCGAAGTAGTCGTTCTTCTCGCTGTCGTCCGGGACGCCCTCGGTCTGCTGGGTGATGACCTGGACGGGACGGGTCGACTGGCCGGTCTTGCCGCCGTAGACGACGCTGACCTCGCCGGAGTAGATCGGCTCCTCGTAGGTCCACTCCTTGCCGACGACGATGTCCGCGTGACCGTCCTTGTCGAGGTCGCCGACCGCGACATGTCCGTCCGTGACGGACCGGTTCACCAGGGGCTTGCCGTCGGCGCCGGTGAGGTTGCCGGTGCGGATCAGGCCCTTCGTCGTGCCCCGGTGGAGTTCGATGCGGTCGACCGGGCCCACCCGGCCCGCGTAGACCTGGATGACGAGGTCGGTGATGCCGTCGCCGGTCACATCGCCCGTGTCGAGGGCGGTGTGGACGAAGGTCTGCCCGTCCTTCAGGCCCAGGTTGATCACGGACTTGGCCTTGCCGGTGGTCCGCCCGATCGGGCCGTACAGCACTTCGCCACCCCGGCCGGTGCTGTAGTCACCGGTCGCCAGGTCGGTCTTGCCGTCGCCGTTGAAGTCACCGGCGGCGAGGGAGGAGCCCCGGCGGACGTCGGGGCCGGTGGGCGTGGTCTGCTTCACGGTCACCGCGCCGTGTTTGGTCAGGCCGTTCCTGCCGCCCCAGACGATGGTGGTCTGGCCCGCGTTGCGGCGGTAGGTGGTGCCGAAGGTGATGTCCTCGCCGCTCGCGGAGATCGCGAGGTCGGTGAAGCCGTCACCGTCGTAGTCGCCCGCGACGGCCTGGGAGCCGAACCGGTCGAAGCTCTCGGTGGTGCCGGGGACGCCGGGGGTGTTCTGGGTGATGACCTGGCGCTTGGCCGCGCTGACACCCGTCTTCGAGCCGTACAGCACGGCCACGGCGCCACCCTCGACCTTCTGGTCCGTGAAGGCGCCGTACTGGTTGATGACGAGGTCGCGGTAGCCGTCGCCGTTGAAGTCCGAGACCACCTTGCTCTTCGGCGCCACGGCCGCGGCCGGGGTGGCGACGGCGGCGGGCGCGAGCCCGGCCACCAGGCTGGCGGAGACGACGGCGATGGCGGTGTACAGGGTGCGCTGACGCAAGATTTCCCCCACGGTGTTACTGATGTTGCTTCTGTGACTCACCGGTGAGACCAGCGACCGGCCCGGATGGTTGTACGGGTGAAACCGGAGGCTCACCGCACCACGCCACCCGGCGACACCGCCGGTCCCGGACGCGGGTCCCGGACGCGGGTCCGCCCCGTACCGGACCGGTACGGGGCGGACCCACCTCCCGTGGGGGGTCGTCACCCGCCGAAGCCGTCGCCGAAGCCGCTGCGGTGGCCGCCGGTCAGGCCGAGGTTGTGGGCGTAGTACGCGTGGGAGCCGTAGCCGGTGATGGCTCCCCGTCCGTCGTTGAAGAGGATGTTGACCCGGCCCTCGTGGACCTCGTCCCCGCCGTTGGTGGCGATGGCGAGGTCGTCGCGCTGGTCGCCGTTGAGGTCGACCAGCTTCACGGCGGTGCCGAGGTAGTCGTGCGCGGTGAGCGACTCCGGTACGCCCGGGGTGCCCCGGTTGTACGCCCGCGCGCCCTCGCCGGTCACACCGTTCGGGCCGCCGGGCAGCGTGGTCACCTGCCCGGCTTCCGCGGCGCGCTCGAAGCTCTCACCGGCCGCGCCGACGGCGAGGTCCCCGTATCCGTCGGCGTTGATGTCACCGATGGAGACCGAGGTACCGAAGTAGTCGTCCACCTCGTGCTCGTCCGGGACGCCGGGGGTGTCCTGGGTGATCATCTGCGGGGCACGGGTGGTGGACTGGCCGGTCGGGCCGCCGTAGACGATCTGGACATGGCCGGCGGTGTCCGGCGTGCCGCCGGGCAGATAGCCGCCGACCGCGAGATCGGCGTGACCGTCCCGGTCCAGGTCGCCGACCGCGACGTTGTTTCCCGATCCCGCGAGGAAGGTCTTGCCGTCGGCCCCCTTGAGGGCGGTGCCCACGGTCAGGCCCTTCTTCGTGCCCGGCCAGAGCTCGACCTGGCCGTGGTACTTCTGGCCCGGCCCCCGGTCGTAGGTCGAGTGGACCACCAGGTCCGCGATGCCGTCCCCGGTCATATCGCCCGAGGCCCGCACGCTGACCCCGGCGATCCGGTCGGGACGGGGGTTGGTGGCGGCGATCGACTTCGGCGCGCCGGTCTTCCGGCTGACCGGGCCGTAGAGGACGTCGCCACCGCGCCCGGGGGTGCGGTCGTTGGTGGCGAGGTCGGTGATGCCGTCGCCGTTGAAGTCCCCGCCCACCACGGCGTAGCCCCGGCGGATGTCGATGGCGGTGGGCACCGTCTGCTTGAGGGTGGTCCCGCCGTGCCGGGTCAGGCCCTTCTTCCCGCCCCAGACGATGGTGATCTGACCGGCGTTGCGGCGGTAGACGGACCCGAAGGACATGTCCTCGCCGTCGGCGGAGATCGCGAGGTCGGTGATGCCGTCACCGTCGTAGTCGCCCACGATGGCCTGGCCGCCGAAGCGGTCGCTGTTCTCACTGGTGCCCGGGACGCCCGGGGTGTCCTGGTCGATGATCTGGCGGTTGGCCACGCTGACACCCGTCTTGGAGCCGTAGAGCACCACGACGGAGCCGGGCCTGCTGTCCATGAAGCTGCCGGCCTGCTGGATGACGAGGTCGCGGTAGCCGTCGGCGTTGAAGTCGGAGACGGGCTGGGCGGGCTTGGCAGGCTTGCCGGGCTTGGCCGCCTTCACGGCCGTCACCGGCTTCGCCGGGGTGGCCGGGGCGGCCGGGGTGGCGGCGACGGCGGCGGGCGCGAGCCCGGCCACCAGGCTGGCGGAGGCGACCACGATGGCCGTGGTCAGAGTGCGGTTGCGCATATGGATCCCCCCAACAGAAGTCACCAGAGTGACTGTTGTTGCTGATGTGACTTACTGGGGAGACTGTGGATCATGGACAACGGTTGTACGGCGGTGCCGGGACGGACTCCCCCCGCCCCGGCGCCGCGTGAGCCTCACGTCACATCGTCCGCCAGCTCCGCCACCCCCGTGATCCGGTGCAGCGGATACGTACGGACCTCGTCCGCCGTGTGGTCGTACGCCGTCACATAACCGCCCTCGACCCGGACCGGGGCGATCACCCGCTGGCTGGCGGTGCCCTCGGCGTTGACATAGCCGATCCACAGCGGGGAGCCCGTCATCACCGCCGCCTGCACGGTGGCCAGCGTCTCCGCCGACGTGGTGCGCGGCAGTCCGTCGGCCGGGGCGCGGGTGGGGTCGGGGGCGGCGGCGGGCTTGCGGTCCACCGTGGCGGCGAGGTCGCCCGCGCGGAGCGCGCGGACCGCCGCGCCCAGCAGGGTGGCGTCCGGCACCGGCGGCCCGTCCAGGACCGGGACGGGCGGGGTGCGCGGCGGGGTGCGGTGGGCGTGGGCGCGGGCGATCAGCACATCGCCCTCGGCCGACTCGGCGGCGGGCGCGTACCCCATGGACCGCAGCCCCGCCAGCAGCGGTACCGGATCCGCCCGGGTGGCGATCACGGTCGGCGCGATCCGCCGCAGCCCGAGCCCGAGTGAGCGCTTGTCGGCGAGGATCTCGTCCAGCAGCGCCTCGTCGTCACAGCGCAGATAGGCGCCCGCCGCGCCCACCCTGAGCCGTCCGTGGCGGCGGGCGACATCGTCGATGAGATAGCTCAGGGGCTGCGGTACGGGCGTACGGGAGTGGCTGGTCAGAAAGGTGTGCAGCTCGGAGGCGGTCCGTCCGGCGTCCAGCGCCCGGCGGACGGAGGCGGGGGTGAACCGGTACACCGTCGCCCCGCCCTTGGACTCCACGTCCGCGAGCACGGCGAGCGTCTCCGCGAGCGGGCGCTCCAGCGGTCCGGGCGCGACGGCAGTGAGGTCGGCCTGGAGGAGGACATGGTCCAGGGGCTGGGGGAGCAGGGGGGTCAGGGCGGACGCGGCGGCGGCCTCCCGGGAGGGGGCGCCGGGCCTCCCCGTCCCCGTACCGCCGGGACCGCCCGCACGGGCAGGACCGCCGGAACCCTCCGTACCGCCCGTTCCGGCAGAACCGCCCGTACTGCCGGAACCTTCCGTACCGCCGGAACCTTCCGTACCGGCGGGACCGCCGGAATCCTCTCCGCCACCCAGTCCCGCCAGCGCGCGCCCGGGTGCCGACAGCGCGCCCCGGCCCGTGATGCCGAGGAGTTCGGTCTCGGTGAGGGTCTCGCGGGCGAGCCGGGAGCGCGGGTCCTCCGGCGGGCGGGGGTCGTGGGCCCCCACCGGGCGTTCCCAGCGCAGCCGGGCCAGTACGGACGCGGGGGTCGGGGCGGTGCCCACGGGGAGGTCCGCGAGGAGTTCGAGGATCCGGTGGCGTACCTCCGGCGCGGCCGAGCGGTCGAGTCCCGGGCCGAGCGCCGACAGCGTGCGGCCCTTGCCGTCCTGGCCGCCGATCAGCCCGGCGACCCGGGTCGCGTCGAACCAGGCGGCGGCGATCCGGGCCCAGCGTTCGGCGGGCGGGAGTTCCAGCCAGGTGTCGTACGCGGGGGTGGGCGCGTAGCGCTCGTCGGCCTCGCCGTCGGAGGCGAGCAGCCCGGCCGCGTACGCCAGTTCCACCCAGAACGCGGCCATCGGCTCCGAGACGTCCAGCGCGACCGCCGTCCGCTTCATGTCCCGTACGGAGAGTCCGCCCGCGCGCATCACGGCGGGCCCGCCCTCGTGCCACTCCTGGAGCAGTTCCTCCACGGTGGCGAGCGCGGTGTGGGCCTGGGCGGCCGCCGCGCTGTCCACAGCCTGTGGATCGTGCGCGACGCGGGTGACCAGCTCCGGCGGCCGCGGTTGCGGTACGCGGTGGGCGCGGCCCGCCCGCAGATACAGCGCCGCCTCACGCGGCAGGACCAGCGTGCGCGGCGACGCCGGCAGCAGCAGCCCCCGGTCACGCAGCCAGCGCACGGGCGGCGTGGGATCGGCCGTGACCTCCCCGTACGGCGGCCCCCACACCAGCCGGTCCAGCACCGCCAGCGCCTCCGGCGGCGCGGTGTCCAGCAGGTCCGCCATCCGGGTCCGGTCGGTGAAGAGTGAGGTCAACGCGGTGATGGCGGACACCGGATCGTGTGTCGTCGTCAGCCCGGCCGCCGCGATGATCTCCTGGATCCGGCCCGGGGACATCCCCGCCGTGGCCTCCGCGACGGTGGGGCCGAGACCGGTCGCCGAGGGCCGGGCCGGCGACGGCGCCAGCAGCTCCCGCGCCGTCCGCACCAGCAGCAGCCGTTCGTCACCGCCCCACACCAGCGCCCGCGCGCGCAGGGTCTCCACCGCGCGGGGCAGCTCCGCCGAGACGGCCGGATCGCCGTCGTCACCCGCCATCAGCCCGGCGAGGACGGTGTACGAGGCGTGGTCGGGCGCCACCGCCAGTGCCTCGGCCACCTGGAGGGTGAACCGGTCGAGTCGCTCCAGCGCCCGGACGACCGAGGCACGTGTCCCAGCCCGGGTGGCGAGCTGGGTGAGATCCCCTGGCACGGGGGTCAGCAGATCGGGGCGGGCTCGCAACAGCACGGCCAGCTCGGTGTCGCTCCGGGTGCGCAGGGCCTCCGCCAGCGTGCGCGGGCCGGTCACCGGTCCGGTCACTTCGGGCGGTGCGGGCGGTTTTTCGGACATGGTCCCCATCCGACCCACCGTAGTCCCTGAAAGCGCCGCCGGACCGGTGGAGGAGACGGGGAGTCCCTGGAGCGCCGTGATCGCGCTACGGTCGAGTCGGGCAGCAACCGATCCGTACGGTCCGGACGATCCATGCGGACCGGCGGGTTTCTGACGGGACGACGGGATGACGGGAAGGGCGGCCTCGCTGACGCGGGGCGGCCCCGGGGAGGACCACCGCGTGGGCATCGAGAGCGATCAGCTCGTCTATGACTACCTGAGCCGCGTCGGCGATCTCGCCCAGCGGCACAAGCTCAACCCCCGGGTCCGGGCCGAGCTGGTGGCCGCGCTGCGCGGCGAGATCGACCGCGAACGGGCCCGGCAGACGACTCCTGACGGCCCGGCCGCGGTACGGAAGATCCTCAAGCGGCTGGGGACGCCGGAGGAGGTGGTCGCCTCGGCCGGGCCCGGCCGGCCGGAGGGGCGGCTGCAGACGGCGGAGCCCCCGCATCCGGCGCCGCTCGCGGAGCCCGCCGCGCCGCCCGCGCCCGCCCCGCCGCCCGCCGCCTCTCCGTCGGCTCCGGGCGCGGGCTCACCGCTGACCGGGGGCTTTCCCTGGGGCGGTTCCGTCAACTCCGTCCTGGGCTCCACCACCGCCACCGACGCCCTGCGGCGGCTGCGGGACCGGCTGCCCCGGCCCCGGACGGAGTCGCCGCCGTCGCCCGTGAACGGCACGGACACCGGGCCGGGCGCCGAGACGCGCGGCGGCACGGACGGGACCCGGGAGACGCCGCTCCCCGCCGGGCCTCGGCGGACCGACGGCCCCCGGCCCCCGGCGCCCCGGACCGCACCCGGCCTCTTCGTCAAACAGCCCCCGGCACCCCCGGAATCCACGGCACCCACGACCCCCACGGACGACGACGAGAAGGAGACCGACTGGTGGTCCGCGCCCCCGCGCCCCGTGGGCGCCGGGGACACGGTCGGCGGCTTCAGCGGCGGTGTGGAGGTGCCGGAGATACTGCTGCCAGCGCC
>NZ_JBHVHF010000099.1:0-24525 GCF_042800315.1 Streptomyces sp. NPDC057638 | reverse complement strand
AACGCATCCAACGCCACATTCACCGTCGCCCGATGCAACCCCCACGCACCACCCACCTTCCCACCCCACACCCGACCCAACGACCCACCCGACAACCCACCCACCACACCATCCTCCAAAACACCCGCCACATGCACCACCGCCGACACACCAAACCGCTCCACCAACCCCACCACCTCAGACTCCACACCCACATCACAACCCACCACAACCACCCCAGCACCCAACCCCTCCAACTCCCCCACCAACCCCTCAACCCCCACCGACCCACCACCACGACGACCCACCAACACCACCCGCTCCGCACCACACTCCACCACCCACCGCGCCACCCGACCACCCAACACGCCCAACCCACCCGTCACCAACACCGTCCCCGACGGGGACCAGACCTGCTCCAACGGCCCACGCACGGGCAGGAATCGGCGTCCGAAGGTGCCTTCCACCCGTACGGCGAGCTGGTCCTCGCCCGTCGAGTCCGTAAGAACCCCGATGAGCCGCGTCACCGCCCCGCCATCCGGCTCCGCCGTGACGTCGACGAGTCCACCCCAGCGGTCGGGCTCCTCCATCGCCGCGACCCGGCCCAAACCCCATACCGCCGCACGCAGCGGATGCGTCAGCTCATCACCGGGTCCGGCACTCACCGCACCCGATGTCACCGACCACACGGGACCCGCGACACCACGGTCCGCCAGCGCCTGCACCAACACCGTCGTCCCCAGCAACCCCAACGGCACCCCGCAGGAGACATCCACATCCGTACGCTCGTCCTGGCCGAGGAACGACACCACCCGGGCACAGTCCTCAAACCCCGCCAGACGCTCAGCGAGCGCGTCCCGATCCAGCTCATCCACACCCACACGCAGCCACTCCACCCGAGCACCACGCGCCACCAACTCACCCGCCAAAGCCTCCGACCACGCGTCCACGGACGACTCGGACTCCACCAGCAGCCACGTACCGGAGAGGTCCGCCACGGTGCCATCGCTGATGTCCACCGGCCGCCAGGTCACCTCGTACCGGAGACCCTCGACCGCCGCGTGCTCATGACGCTTCCGACGCCACGCCGACAGCGCGGGGAGGGTCTCCCTCAGCGGCGCGTCCAGTTCGAGCCCCAGCTCAGCGGCGGCCTGCGGCAGGTTTCCGCTGTCGACCGCGCACCAGAACTCCGTATCGACCAGGTCACCAGCTGAGGCAGCGCCATCGAGTACGGCGGAGTCGGGGTTCTCCATCCAGTAGCGCTCGCGGGCGAAGGGGTAGGTGGGGAGGTCGGTGGTCTGTGCGGTGGTGGGGGCGTAGAAGGCCGCCCAGTCCACCGTCCCGCCGTCCGCCCACAGCCGGGCGAGGGTGGTGACAGCCGTGACCGGCTCCGAACGCTTACGGGACAGGAACGAGAGGGCGAGAGCGTCCTCGGCCGTTTCGCTGATGGCACCCACCAGGCTCGCGTCCGGGCCGAGTTCCAGGAACCGGGTGACGCCGAGGCCGGTGAGGCGGGTGACGGCGTCCGCGAAACGGACCGTGCCACGGACCTGGTCGGTCCAGTAGTCCGCCGTGAACGCGGTGACCGGCTCGCCGGTGAGGGTGGAGACGATCGGGATCCGCGGGCGGTCGTAGGTGATGGTGGAGGCGACCTGGCGGAACGCGTCGAGCATCGGATCCATCAGGCCGGAGTGGAAGGCGTGGCTGACTTCCAGCCAGCGGCCCTGACGGTCCGCGAGAGCCGCCGAGACCTGCTCGACCGCTGTACGGGTGCCGGAGAGGACGACCTGGCCGGGGGCGTTGACCGCCGCGACGGAAACGCCGTCGACCAAGTGCGGGGTGACCTCATCCAGCGAGGCCCGCACCGCCCACATCGCGCCACCGGTCGGCAGTGCCTGCATCAGCCGGGCGCGGGCCGCCACCAGACGGCACGCGTCGTCCAGCGACACCACACCCGAGACGTATGCGGCGGCGAGTTCACCGACCGAGTGGCCGACGAGGTAGTCAGGGCGTACACCCCATGACTCGGTCAGGCGGAACAGCGCCACCTCGACGGCGAACAGCGCGGGCTGCGCCCACCCCGTCAGGCCGAGGACACCGTCCGCGTCCTCAAAGAGAATCTCCTTCAACGGTTGGTCGAGGAGCCCGTCGAACTGGGCACACACCTCCTCCAGCGCCTCAGCGAAGACGGGGAAGACGGAGGCCAGTTCACGGCCCATCCCCACCCGCTGACCACCCTGACCCGAGAACACCATCGCCGAGCGCCCACGGGCGCGGCCCACTCCGCCGCGCGCGGCCACTCCCCGGATGACCTGGGGTGATGTGCGGCCGGATGTCAGGTCGTCCAGGACGTGGGACGTGGTCTCCGGGTCGGTCGCCAGAACCACGGCGCGGTGTTCGAAGGCGGCCCGGGTGGTGGCCGCGGTGAAGCCGATATCGGTGAAGTCGGTATCCGGGTGGGTGGTCAGGGCGGATCGCAGGCGGGCGGCCATCTTCGGCAGGATCTCGTCCTGGCGCGCCGACAGGGGCCACGGCACCACCGGCAGCTTCACCCGGGGTCCGGTGACAGCCGGGTGCGGCTCGTTAGCGTCCTGGACCGGTGTGGGGGGCGCCGGGGGTGCCGGTTCCCCGTCGGTCGTCTCTCCTGTCGGTGCCTGTTCGACGATGACATGGGCGTTGGTGCCGCTGATACCGAAGGAGGAGATGCCCGCCCGGCGGGGGTGGTCCTCCACCGACGGCCAGTCACGCGCCTCCGCCAGCAGCTCCACCGCACCGGCCGACCAGTCCACATGGGACGACGGAGTCCCCACATGCAGCGACCGGGGCATCCGCCCGTACCGCATCGCCAACACCATCTTGATCACACCCGCGACACCAGCCGCCGCCTGCGTATGACCGATGTTCGACTTGATCGAACCCAGCCACAACGGCTCTTCGCGATCCTGCCCATAGGTCGCGAGCAGCGCCTGCGCCTCGATCGGGTCACCCAGCGAGGTGCCCGTGCCATGCGCCTCCACCACGTCAACGTCACCAGCGGTCAGTCCCGCGCTCGTCAGCGCGTCACGGATCACCCGCTGCTGCGAGGGACCGTTCGGCACCGTCAGGCCGTTGGAGGCACCGTCCTGGTTGACGGCGGAGCCCCGCACCACGGCCAGCACCCGATGGCCGTTGCGGCGCGCGTCCGACAACCGCTCCAGCACCAGCAGGCCCACACCTTCGGACCAGCCCGTACCGTCCGCGTCATCGGAGAACGCCTTGCAGCGGCCGTCGGCCGCGAGCCCCTGCTGACGGCTGAACTCCTGGAACATGCCCGGTGTGGACATGACCGTGACGCCGCCGACCAGGGCCAGGGAGCACTCGCCCGTACGCAGGGACTGACCCGCCATATGGAGGGCGACCAGGGAGGAGGAGCAGGCCGTGTCCACGGTGACGGCGGGGCCCTTGAGGCCCAGGGTGTAGGCGATGCGTCCGGAGGCGACCGCCATGGAGTTCCCGGTGAGGAGATAGCCCTCGACGCCGTCCGGGAGCGCGGTGAGATGGGCTCCGTATCCGGTGGAGGCGGCGCCGACGAACACCCCGGTGGTGGTGTTCTTCAGCGAGGTGGGGTCGATCGCGGCGTGCTCGAACGCCTCCCAGGCCGCTTGGAGGAGGAGTCGTTGCTGGGGGTCCATCGCCAGCGCCTCGCGCGGGCTCATACCGAAGAAGGAGGGGTCGAACTCGGTCGCGTCGTAGACGAAGCCCCCGACCCGGGTGGAGCTGGTGCCCGAACCGCCCGGGTCGGTGTTGTAGAGGCGGTCCAGGTCCCAGCCCCGGTCGGCCGGGAAGCCGGACATGCCGTCGCCGGCGCGGTCCAGGAGGCGCCAGAGGTCCTCGGGTGAGCGGACTTCCCCGGGGAACCGGCAGCTCATGCCGACGATCGCGATCGGCTCGGTGTTCGCCGCCTCGATCTCCTTCAGCCGCCGGTGCGCGACGCGGAGCTCGCCCGTGACCTTCTTCAGATAGCCGAGCAGCTTCTGTTCACCGGGAGCCGTGCCGCTGCCGCCTCCCGATCCGTCGCCGCCTCCCGATCCGCTGCCGGAAGCCGCTCCGTCGCCGGAAGGCGCTCCCTTGCCGGAAGGCGCTTGCTTTCCGGGCGCCGTGCCGCTCCCGGACGCCGCACCACTCCCCTGAGCCGTGCCGCTGCTGGACGCTGTCGCGCCTCCGGACGCCGTCCCGCCACCGGCCCGCGCCTCTCGACCGGCCTCGCGTGTACCCGCCCGATCAACCGACATACCGTCCACATCGCCCCGATCAGAGGTCCGCTGGTCCACGTTCCGCTCGTCACGCCGCTCGCTCAAGACGCCCCACCAAACTCGCCGTCGATCAGTTCGAAAAGCTCCTCGGCCGTAGCCGATTCGAGGGCGTCGTCGTCCACCGCGCTCTCCGCGATGACCGCCCCCGCCTCGGGCGCCGCCGTTCCGGCCGCCCAGGTGTCCGCGAGGGACCGCAGCCGCCTGCCCACCTCCGGGGTGGCCGACGCGTGACCGTTCAGCAGTCGTTCCAGGGACCGCTCCAGCCGTTCGATCTCCGAGAGCGCCGCTCCCTCCGAGACGGCGGCGCCTCCCTCCCGTACCCCGCCCTCGTCGGGACCGGACGTGTCGGCGGATCCCACGGGCACGATCTCCGTCAGCAGGTGTTCCGCGAGCGCGACCGGTGTCGGGTAGTCGAAGACCAGGGTCGCGGGGAGCCGGGTGCCGGTGATCGCGTTGAGCCGGTTGCGCAGTTCGATCGCGGTGAGGGAGTCGAAGCCCAGGTTGTTGAACGCCTGCTCCGGTTCGATCTCCTCCACCGTGTCATGGCCGAGGACGGCCGCCGCCTGGGCGCAGACCAGCTCCAGCAGATGCTCCCCCCGGTCGGCGGGGTCGAGGGCACGCAGGGTGCGCCCCAGATCGGCCGCCGCGTCGGCTCCGGAGGTGACGGCCGGGGCCGCTGTGCGGCGCCGTGTACCCGCCAGCGCGCGCAGCAGCGGCGGCACCGGGCCGGGGCCGAAGGCGGCGGGCCGGGTGTCGAGGCGCATCGGCAGCAGCGCGGCGTGATCCGTGGTCAGGGCGAAGTCGAGCAGACCGAGCCCGAGCGCGGGAGTGAGCGGCTTCAGTCCGGCCTGTTCCATCCGGGCGAGGTCCGCCTCGGTGAGCGTGCCGGTCATACCGCTGTCCGCGACCCATGGCCCCCAGGCCAGGGAGACCGCGGGCATCCCCCGGTCCCGGGCCCAGCGCGCGAAGGCGTCGACGAACGCGTTGGCCGCCGCGTAGTTCGCCTGTCCCGCGCCGCCGAATGTGCCCGCCGCGCCGGAGAACAGGACGAACGCCGCCAGGTCGCGGTCCTTGGTCAGCTCGTACAGGTTCAGGGCCGCGTCCATCTTCGGCCGGAGGGTGGTGTCGAGGCGTTCGGGGGTGAGGGAGGGGATGACACCGTCGTCGAGGACGCCCGCCGTGTGGACGACGGCCGTGAGCGGACGGTCCTCGGGTACGGTCGCCAGGGCGCGCTCCAGCGCGTCGCGGTCGGCGGCGTCGCACGCCTCGATCCGTACGGTCGCGCCGAGCGCGGTCAGCTCGGCGGCGAGTTCCCCGGCGCCGTCGGCCGCCGTGCCGCGCCTGCTGGTGAGCAGCAGGCTGCGGACCCCGTGTTCGGTGACGAGATGGCGGGCCACATGGGAGCCGAGTCCGCCCGTGCCGCCGGTGACCAGGACGGTGCCTTCGGGGTCGATCGCCGAGGGTACGGTCAGGACCACCTTGCCGATGTGCCGGGCCTGGCTGACATACCGGTACGCCTCGGGTGCGCGGCGTACGTCCCAGCTCTCGACCGGAAGGGGCCGCAGCGCGCCCTCCGCCGCCAGCCGCAGCACCTCGGCGAGCATCTCGCCGATGCGCTCGGGACCGGCCTCGATGAGGTCGAAGGCCCGGTAGGCGACGCCCGCGTACTGTGCGGCGATCTCCTCGGGTTCGCGGACGTCGGTCTTGCCCATCTCGACGAAGCGTCCGCCGCCGGGGGCGAGCAGCCTCAGTGAGGCGTCGACGTACTCCCGCGCCAGCGAGTTGAGGACCACGTCCACCTGTCCGCCGGTGGCGGTCCGGCGGAAGCCCTCCTCGAAGTCCAGGTCACGGGAGGAGGCGATGTGGTCGTCGGCGAGGCCGAGCGCGCGCAGGCTGTCGTGCTTGCCCGCGCTGGCGGTGCCGAACACCTCGGCGCCCAGGTGCCGCGCCAGTTGCACGGCGGCCATACCGACCCCGCCCGCCGCCGCGTGGACCAGGACGGACTCGCCCCGCCGCAGCCGTGCCAGATCCACCAGCGCGTAGTAGGCGGTGAGGAAGACGATCGGGAAGGACGCGGCCTCCTCGAAGCTCCAGCCGTCGGGCATCCGCGCGACCATGCGGTGGTCGGCGACGGTGAACGGCCCGAACGCCTTCCCGAACATCCCGAGGACACGGTCTCCGGCGGCGAGGCCGTCGACGCCGGGTCCGACCTCGGTGATGACGCCCGCGCCCTCGACGCCCATGGCCCCGGGGTCACCGGGATACATGTCGAGCGCGTTGAGGACATCGCGGAAGTTGAGACCCGCGGCCCGGACGGCCACCCGGACCTCGCCGGGCGCGAGGGGCTCCAGCAGTTCGGGTGAGGGAACGAGGGCGAGGTTGGTCAGGGTGCCCCGGCCGGTGGTGTCCAGCCGCCAGGCACGGGTGCCGGCGGGGGGCAGCAGTTCGCCGTCGCCGCCGAGCCGGACCAGTCGCGCGGCCCGTACCGCACCGTCGCGGACGATGACCTGTGGTTCGTCCAGGGCCAGGACTGCGCGCAGGGCCGCCGCCGACCGCTGTTCACCGTCGAGGTCGATCAGGACGAACCGTCCCGGATCCTCCGTCTGCGCGGACCGTACGAAGCCCCAGACGGTGGCGGCGGCGGGGTCCTGGGCGTGGACGGTAGCGCCGTCCGGTCCCGGTGTCGCGTTCCCGAGCCCGTCGAGCGGGGTGATGGCGCCGCTGGTGACGACGGCCAGCCGGGACGAGGCGAACCGGCTGTCGCTGAGCCAGTGCCGGGCCAGTTCCAGGACCTCGCTCGTGAACGCCCGCGCGTCGTCGGCGATCCGGTCGTCGCCGCCACCGACGTACGACACCAGGAAGACATCCGGTACCGGATCGCTGTCGGCGAGCGCCGCGACGGAGGCGATACGGGGGAGTTCCAGCGTCTCCGCCAGTCCCAGCGGGTCCGCGCCGAGCACGGCCCACCGGCCGATCTCCGCGGGCGTCCCGGCCGGGAGCGCGACCTCGGCCCAGTCCGTACGGAACATCTGCTCCGGGTAGGCCGTGCGCGGGCCCTGGATCTGGGCCGCGGAGATCTGCCGCATCGCGAGGGAGTCGACGGCGGCGACCGGGGCGCCGGTCTGGTCCGCGATGGCCAGTTCCAGCGCGTCGGCGCCGGCCTTGGACAGCCTGACCCTCAGCCCCGACGCTCCCGACGCGAACAGGGAGACGCCCGACCAGGCGAACGGCAGCCTGCTCTGCCCGCTGCCGTCCAGCGCGACGAAGGTCAGCGCCTGGAGCGCGGCGTCCAGCAGCGGCGGGTGCAGTGCGTAGGCGGTCGCCTCGGCGGCGTGCTCCTCCGGCAGGGTGACCTCGGCGTAGACGTCGTCGCCGAGCCGCCACGCCTGGCGCAGCCCCTGGAAGGAGGGCCCGTAGACGAAGCCCGCGTCCCGGTACATGGCGTAGAAGTCCGACACGTCGATCGTCTCGGCGTCCCGCGGTGGCCAGGCGGTGAAGTCGAACTCCGCCTCCCGCCGACGGTTGCCGAGGGTTCCGCTGGCGTGCAGGGTCCACTCCTCCTCGTACGGGCCGGAGCCGCCGGGGGCCGCCGGGGTATCGGGGCAGGAGTGGAGCCTCAGCGAGCGCAGCCCGGACTCGTCCGGCGCGCCGACCATCACCTGCATCCGCACCCCGCCCCGCTCGGGCAGGACGAGCGGCGCGGCGAGCGTCAGCTCCTCCACCAGGTCGCACCCGACCTCGTCAGCGGCGCGGAGCGCCAGCTCCAGGAAGGCCGTGCCGGGGAACAGGACACTTCCCATCACCTCGTGGTCCGCGAGCCAGGAGTGGTCGCGTACCGTGAGCCGGTTGGTGAAGAGCCATCCGCTCTCCCCGGCCAGCGCGACCGCCGCACCGAGCAGCGGATGCCCGGCCTCCGCCAGCCCCACCGTGGAGATGTCCCCGGTGCGCGCCACCATCGGCTCGGGCCAGTACGCCTTCCGCTGGAACGCGTAGGTGGGGAGGTCGGTGGTCTGTGCGGTGGTGGGGGCGTAGAAGGCGGCCCAGTCCACCGTCCCGCCGTCCGCCCAGAGCCGGGCGAGGGTGGTGACGGCCGTGACCGGCTCCGGGCGCTTACGGGAGAGAAGTCCGACGGCCAGGGCCTCGTCGGCGGTCTCGCTGATGGCGCCGACCAGGCTCGCGTCGGGGCCGAGTTCCAGGAAGCGGGTGACGCCCAGGCCGGTGAGGTGGGTGATGGCGTCCGCGAAGCGGACCGTGCCCCGGACCTGGTCCACCCAGTAGTCGGCCGTGAACGCGGTGACCGGCTCGCCGGTGAGGGTGGAGACGATCGGGATCTGCGGGCGTTCGTAGGTGATGGTGGACGCGATGTCGCGGAAGGCGTCGAGCATCGGATCCATCAGGCCCGAGTGGAAGGCATGGCTGACCTCCAGCCAGCGGCCCTGACGGACCGCGAGCGCCGCCGCGACCTCTTCGACCGCCGTACGGGTGCCGGAGAGGACGACCTGACCGGGGGCGTTCACGGCGGCGACGGAGACCCCGTCGACCAGGTGGGGGGTGACCTCGTCGAGGGAGGCCCGCACGGCCCACATGGCGCCGCCGGACGGCAGCGCCTGCATCAGACTTGCGCGGGCCGCCACCAGACGGCACGCGTCCTCCAGCGACACCACACCCGACACGTAAGCGGCCGCCAACTCACCGACCGAGTGCCCGACCAGATAGTCAGGGCGCACACCCCACGACTCGGTCAGGCGATACAGCGCCACCTCGACCGCGAACAACGCGGGCTGCGCCCACCCCGTCAGACCCAGGACACCCTCAGCGTCCTCAAAGAGAATCTCCTTCAACGGACGATCGAGGACCACATCGAACTGGGCACACACCTCCTCCAGCGCCTCGGCGAAGACGGGGAAGACAGCCGCCAGCTCACGGCCCATCCCCACCCGCTGACCACCCTGACCCGAGAACACCACACCCGTCAGACCCGAGCGCACCACCACCGGACGCGACTCACCCGCAGCCAGCGCCTTCAGACCCGCGCCGAACTCCAGCGCGTCAGCGCCGACAGCGAACGAGCGATGCTCCAGCGCCGACCGCGTCACCGCCAGCGACAGACCCACATCCAGCGGGCTCTCCTCCACCACCGACAGCAGACGGCCCGCCTGCGCCGCGACACCGTCAGCCGACTTCGCCGACACCAGCCACGGCACCACCGGCAGCGACACACTCGGCTCGGACACCGCCACCGCGTTTGCGGCAGCCTCCTCAGCAGGCGGTTCCTCCAGGATCACATGCGCGTTCGTGCCGCTGATACCGAAGGACGACACACCCGCCCGGCGCGGCCGGTCCGGAGTCGTCGGCCACTGCTCGGCTTCGGCGAGCAGCTCGACCGCGCCCGAGGACCAGTCCACATGCGTGGAGGGCGCACCCACATGCAGCGTCTTCGGCAGGGTCTCGTGCCGCATCGCCAGGACCATCTTCATCAGCCCCGCGACACCTGCGGCGGCCTGCGTATGACCGATGTTGGACTTCACCGAGCCCAGCCACAGCGGCCGGTCCCGGTCCTGCCCATAGCTCGCCAGCAGGGCCTGTGCCTCGATCGGGTCACCGAGCGAGGTGCCCGTGCCATGCGCCTCCACCACGTCCACCTCACCGGCGGTCACACCGGCGTTGGCGAGCGCGTCACGGATGACGCGCTGCTGGGACGGGCCGTTGGGCGCGGTCAGGCCGTTCGAGGCGCCGTCCTGGTTGACGGCGGAGCCCCGGACGACCGCCAGGACCTGGTGGCCGTTGCGGCGCGCGTCCGACAGGCGCTCCAGGACCAGGACGCCGACGCCCTCGGCCCAGCCCGTACCGTCCGCGTCATCCGAGAACGCCTTGCAGCGGCCGTCGACGGCGAGGCCGTGCTGACGGCTGAACTGCACGAAGGGCGACGGGGTGGAGATGATCGTGACTCCGCTGGCGAGGGCGAGTGAGCACTCGTCGGCCCTCAGCGCCTGGACCGCGAGGTGCAGGGCGACCAGGGAGGAGGAGCAGGCCGTGTCCACCGTCACGGCGGGGCCCTCAAGACCCAGCGCGTAGGAGACACGCCCCGACAGGACGCTCGCGGCGTTGCCGGTCATGAAGTAGCCGTCCGCGCCCTGAGGGCTGCTGATCAGCAGACCCCCGTAGTCGGTGCCGTTGTTCCCGGCGAACATCCCGGTCCGGCTTCCCGCCAGCGAGAGGGGGTCGATGCCCGACCGTTCCAGTGCCTCCCAGGAGCACTCCATGAGGAGCCGCTGCTGCGGATCCATGGCGAGGGCCTCACGCGGGTTGACCCCGAAGAGGCCGGAGTCGAACTCGCTCGCGCCGGTCACGAACCCGCCATGACGGGTGTAGGTGGTTCCGGCCTTGTCGGGGTCGGGGTCGTAGACGGAGTCGACGTCCCAGTTCCGGTCGGTGGGGAAGTCTGTGATCGCGTCGACCCCGTCGGCGAGAAGCCGCCAGAAGTCCTCCGGGGAGTTGACTCCTCCGGGCAGTCGGCAGCTCATCCCGACGATGACGATCGGATCGTCGGTGACGGCGGCGGAACGTGTGGTGTCCACGGGCCCGGCGGATGTCCGCTGGGCCGGCCCGCCGCCGATCTGAGCACGCAGATAGCGCGTGAGAGCGGTCGGTGTCGGATAGTCGAAGATCAGCGTGGTCGGGAGCTTCTGGCCGGTGACCATGCC
Organism: Streptomyces sp. NPDC057638; assembly: GCF_042800315.1. Taxonomy (NCBI): domain Bacteria; kingdom Bacillati; phylum Actinomycetota; class Actinomycetes; order Kitasatosporales; family Streptomycetaceae; genus Streptomyces; species Streptomyces sp. NPDC057638. The sequence continues at coordinate 13,550 of NZ_JBHVHF010000099.1, read as the reverse complement.
CAGACGGTTGCGCAGCTCGATGGCCGTGAGGGAGTCGAAGCCGATCGCGGAGAACACATGTGTCGGTTCCACATCCGCTGGTGAGGCGAAGCCCAGTACGCCCGCGACGTGCTTGCGGACGAGTTCGAGCACCTCGCGTTCGGCTTCCGCGTCGGTCAGCGCCGCCAGTCGCGCGGCCAGGCCGTCCGCGCCGCCAGGCCCGCCGTCACCGTCCGCCGACGCGGCGGCCTCGCGGGCCTCGGGCACTCCGTCCAGCAGAGCGCTGCGCCGGGAGGCGGTGAAGGTCGGTACGTACCGTGCCCAGTCGACCCCGGCGACGGTCAGTGTCGCGTCACCGTCACCGACCACCTGCTGGAGTACGGAGACGGCGGACTCCGGGGCCAGTGCGTGGATCCCGCCCTTGCGCTGACGCGCCTCGACGGACGCGCTGTCCGCCATGCCCGCGTCGGCCCAGGGACCCCAGGCGATCGAGGTGGCGGGCAGGCCCTGGGCCCGGCGGGCCTCGGCGACCGCGTCGAGCACGGCGTTGGCCGCCGCGTAGTTGGCCTGGCCCGGACCACCCCAGATACCGGCGGTGGATGCGAAGAGGACGAACGCTTCGAGCGGAACCCCTCGGGTCAGCTCGTCCAGGAGCAGCGCCGCGCCCGCCTTGGGCGCCATGACCCCGGCGACACGTGCGGGGGTGAGGGAGTCCAGGATGCCGTCGTCCAGCACACCAGCGGCGTGGACGACCGCGGTGAGCGGTGGCTCGGCGCTGATCAGACCGGTGACGAGCCGTGTGGCTTCCGTACGGTCCGCCAGGTCGCAGGCGGCGACGGTCACGGTGGCGCCCGCCTGCTCCAGTTCGGCCCGCAGCTCGGGAGCGCCGGGCGCGTCCGGGCCCCGGCGGCTGGTGAGGACGATGTGCCCGGCGCCGTTCGCCACCGCCCAGCGGGCCATGCGGGCGCCCAGGGCACCCGTACCGCCGGTGATCAGGACCGTACCCGAGGGGTGCCAGGTGGCGTCCGCGTCGGACGGTCGCGGGGCGCGGACGAGCCGGCGTCCGAAGAGCCCCGAGTCCCGGAGCGCGATCTGGTCCTCCGCGCCGCCGGAGACGGTCGCCTCGGCGATGGCGCTGACCAGTCGGCGCGCGGTCCGCGCGTCGGCCGTACGCGGTACGTCGACGAGTCCGCCCCAGCGGTCGGGGTGCTCCAGCGCCGCCACCCGGCCGAGCCCCCACACCGCCGCCTGCGCGGGAGCGGTGACGGCGTCCCAGCGTGCGACGGAGACGGCTCCGGAGGTGAGCGACCAGACGGGGGCGTTCATCCCGGAGTCCCCGGCGGCCTGGACGAGGACCGTGGTCAGCGCCGCACCGAGCGGCATGCCCGGCAGCGCTTCGACCTCGCGTTCATCCCACGGAAGGAGGGATACGACACCGGTGACCTCGCCGCCGCGCTCCGCGAGCAGCTCCGCCAGTACGGTCCGGTCCAGGTGCTCCTCGCCCAGGGTCAGCTCGTGCGGCTCGGCGCCCCGCGCGGCCAGTTCGGCGGCCGTCGCGTCCACCCAGGGACGTACCTCGCTCCCCTCGGGGCGGACCAGCAGCCACGTACCGGACAGCGGCTCCGGCTCGCCGACCGTCAGCGGGGACCAGGCGACCCGGTACCGCCACGCGTCGGTGGTGGACTGTTCACGCTGCTGGTGCAGATAGCGGGTGAGCGCGGGCAGCAACGGGTCCAGTACCCCGCTCTCCGTCCCCAGCGTCCCGGCGAGCGCCTCCACGTCCTCGCGGGCCACGGCGGCCCAGAACTCCTGGTCCCCGAAGGCGCTGTCGGCCGTGTCGGCCGTGTCCTCCCCCAGGTCCAGCTCGGGCCAGTAGCGCTGGCGCTGGAAGGCGTACGTGGGGAGGTCGACCAGCTCCGGTCGCTCGGCCGGGAACGCGGCGGACCAGTCGACGTCCACGCCGTGGACCCACAGTTCGGCGGCGCTGGCGAGGAAACGGTCCAGACCGCCGTCGTCCCGGCGCAGGGAGCCGGTGACGACGGTGGCCTCCGGTGAGGACTCCAGGGTCTCCTCGATGGCGGCGGTCAGCACGGGGTGGGTGGAGGCTTCCACGAAGGCGCCATAACCCTCGGCGGCGAGCGACTCGACCGCGTCGGCGAACCGGACCGGCTGGCGCAGATTGCGGAACCAGTACCCGGCGTCCATGCTCAGCGGATCGATGAACGCGCCCGTCACCGTGGAGAACAGCGGGAAGCGGCCCTCCCGGGGAGCGACCCCGGCCAGCGCCTGTGTCAGCTCCTCACTCAGGGCGTCCATCGCGGGCGAGTGCGAGGCGTAGTCGACGGCGATCCGGCGGGCCCGGATGCCCTCGCGCTCACACGCGGCGACCAGCGCGTCCACCGCGCCGACTTCACCGGCGACGACGACCTGCGAGGGGCCGTTGACGGCCGCGATCGACACACCCTCGGGCAGCAGTTCCTCAGCCCGGTCGGCGGAGACGCGGAGGGACGCCATCGTGCCGTCCCCGCTCGCCACGGCCGCGATGGCCCGGCTCCGTACGCACACGATCCGCGCCGCGTCCTCCAGCGACAGCACACCCGCGACGCAGGCGGCCGCGATCTCACCCTGCGAATGACCCACCACCGCCGACGGGGTCACGCCGTACGACTCCCACAACGCCGCCAGCGACACCATCACCGCGAACGACGCGGGCTGCACCACATCCACCCGGCCCAGCAGACCCTCATCCCGCAAGGCGTCCGTCAGCGACCAGTCGACAAAGCCCGCGAGAGCCGTCTCACACTCCGCCAGCCGCGCCGCGAACACCGCCGACTCCTCGGCCAGCCTCAGCGCCATGCCGACCCACTGGGCGCCCTGGCCCGGGAAGACGAGCACGGTCCGCCCGGGGGTACCGACCACGCCCCGGACCACGCCGTCGGCGGGCTCGTCCGCCGCCAGGGCGGCGAGCCCGTCAGCGTACGCGCCCAGGACCACCGCGCGGTGCTCGAACCGTCCGCGCGACGACAGCAGCGACCAGCCGACCGCGCCCGCGTCAGCCTCACCCACCGCACCCAGCGCGGCGGCCTGACCCCGCAGCGCCGCCGTACTCCGACCCGACACCACCCACGGCACCACGGCAGAGGGCGCCGGGGCCTGGGGCTGCTCATGAAGAGCAGGGGAGTCAGGGGTATCAGGCGAATCAGGGGACTCTTCGAGGATGATGTGGGCGTTGGTGCCGCTCATGCCGAACGCGGAGACACCCGCGCGGCGGGGGCGGTCCTGGGAGGTCCAGGGGCGCGCCTCGGCGAGGAGCTCGACCGCGCCCTCCGTCCAGTCGACATGGGGCGAGGGCGTGCCGAGGTGCAGGGACCGCGGCATCAGGCGATGGCGCATCGCCTGCACCATCTTGATCAGCCCGGCGACCCCGGCCGCGGCCTGGGCGTGGCCGATGTTGGACTTGATGGAGCCGAGCCAGAGCGGATCGTCGTCGGGGCGGTCCTGGCCGTAGGTGGCGAGGAGCGCCTGGGCCTCGATCGGGTCACCGAGGGACGTACCCGTGCCGTGCGCCTCGACGACATCGATCTCGGAGGGGCTGAGTCCGGCGTTGGCGAGGGCCTGGCGGATGACACGCTGCTGGGACGGGCCGTTGGGGGCGGTCAGACCGTTGGACGCGCCGTCCTGGTTGATGGCGGAGCCCCGGACGACGGCGAGAACGCGGTGTCCGTTGCGGCGGGCGTCGGAGAGCCGCTCCAGGAGGAGCATCCCCGCGCCCTCGCCCCAGCTCGCGCCGTCGGCGTCGGCGGAGAACGGCTTGGAGCGGCCGTCGACGGCGAGTGCCCGCTGACGGCTGAACTCGATCAGGGAGATGGGCGTCGACATCACGGTGACGCCGCCCGCGAGCGCCATGGAGCAGTCGCCCTCCCGCAGGGCCTGGCACGCCGAGTGCAGCGCGACCAGGGAGGAGGAGCAGGCGGTGTCGATCGTGACGGCCGGGCCCTCGAGACCGAAGGAGTACGCGACACGGCCGGAGAGCACGCTGGGCGAGTTACCGGTGCCGAAGAAGCCCTCGAAGTCGTCCTTCGCGACGGCGAGCAGGCCGCCGTAGTCCTGGTAGGTCACCCCGGCGAAGACCCCGGTCGAGCTTCCGCGCATCGACGCCGGGTCGAGCCCGGCCTGCTCCATCGCCTCCCAGCTGATCTCCAGCAGGATCCTCTGCTGCGGGTCCATGGCGATGGCCTCGCGCGGGCTGATGCCGAAGAAGGTGGCGTCGAAGAGGCTGGCGTCGTGGAGGAAGCCGCCCTCGTGGACATAGCAGGTGCCGGGGTTGTCGGGGTCGGGGTCGTAGAGCTTGTCGAGCTGCCAGCCCCGGTCGGCGGGGAAGGCGGACACGGCGTCGGTGCCGTCGGCGACCAGCCGCCACAGTTCGTCGGCGGTGCGGACGCCGCCCGGATAGCGGCAGCTCATCCCGACGATGGCGATGGGTTCGTCGAGCGCGACGGCGTTCCTGCCCGTCGGCCCGGCGGAGGTGGTACGGGTCGGGTCACCGAAGAGTGCGGTGCGCAGATGGGTCACCAGCGCACGCGGGGTCGGGTAGTCGAAGACCAGGGTGGCCGGGAGCCGGAGGCCGGTCTCCTCGCGGAGGGCCTCGCGGAGTTCCACGGCGGTGAGCGAGGTGAAGCCGAGGTCCCGGAAGGCCAGGTCCTCGTTCATCGCCTGCGCCTTGGGCTCCTTGAGCACCATGGCGGCGCGACGGCGCACGATCTCTGTCAGGGCGTCGCGCTGTTCGTCCTCGGGCAGGTCGAGCAGCCGGTCGCGCAGTGCGTTCCCGCCACCGGAGACGGCCGCGGCCGCCTTGCGTCGTTCGGGGGTCCGCTTGCGCTTCGGCGCGGGGACGGCTTCCGGTTCCGTGTCCCTGTCAAGGGCCGTGTCAGGGACCGTCTCAAGGGTCGTGTCCGTGCCTGGCTCGGTGTCCGCTTCGGTGCTGGTGCTCGGCTCCGCAGGGGTGTCCGTGGTGGCGCCGGGAAGCGGGAGCGAACCGCCGTCCGCCGTGAACCCGGTGAACGGGCGCAGCGTCAGCGTGTCGGTGGTGAGCACCGGCTCGCCCGCCGTGTCCACGATGGTGAGGCGGTAGCTCCCCTCACCCGCGCCCGGAGTCAGCGCGGCACGCAGCATGGACGCACCTGTCGCGTGCAGACTCACCCCGCGCCAGCTGAACGGCAGCATCCGGGCGCCCGCCGTCCGTACGTCGTACGACAGTGCTTGAAGCGCCGTGTCGAGTACGGCCGGGTGCAGACCGAACCGGTCCGCCTCGTCGCGGAACCGGTCCCCCAGGACCACCTCCGCGAACAGTCCGCCATCCGGACCGCGCCAGACGCCCGCCAGCCCCTGGAAGATCTCCCCGTAGGCGAAGCCCTGCTCCGCCCTGGCCTCGTAGTGACCGTCGATGCCGACGCGCACCGCGCCGGCGGGCGGCCAGACCGTCAGGTCCGTGACCGCACGGTCCGCTGCCCCCGAAGGCTCGGATACGTCGGCGAGTGAACCGCTGGCGTGCCGTGTCCAGGGCTCTTCGCCCTCACGCCGGGAACTGATGGTGAAGGCCCGGCCACCACTGCCGTCGTCCGGGTCGACCAGCATCTGGACCTGGACCGCCCGCTGCTCCGGCAGCACCAGCGGCGCTTCGAGGATCAGCTCCTCGACCACGCCACAGCCGATCTGGTCCGCGGCCCGGATGGCCAGCTCGACATACCCCGTCCCGGGGAACACCGCTTCGCCGGCCACCTGATGCCCGCCGAGCCAGGGCTGTGTCCGCGTGGAAAGCCTGCCCGTGAAGACATGGCCGCCACCATCGGACAGCTCCACCGCCGCCCCGAAGAGGGGATGCTCCATCGCCTCGGCGCCCATGGCACCGACGTTGAGGGGCCCGCCCGCGCTCTCCAGCCAGTAGCGCTGGTGCTGGAAGGGGTAGGTGGGGAGGTCGGTGGTGCGGGCGGTGGTGGGGGCGTAGAAGGCGGCCCAGTCGACCGTCCCGCCATCGGCCCACAGCCGGGCCAGGGTGGTGACGGCCGTGACCGGCTCAGAACGCTTACGGGAGAGAAGTCCGACGGCCAGGGCGTCCTCGGCGGTCTCGCTGATGGCGCCGACCAGGCTCGCGTCGGGGCCGAGTTCCAGGAACCGGGTCACGCCGAGGCCGGTGAGGCGGGTGATGGCGTCCGCGAAACGGACCGTGCCCCGGACCTGGTCGGTCCAGTAGTCCGCCGAGAACTCTTCGATGACCTCGCCGGTGAGGGTGGAGATGATCGGGATGCGCGGGCGTTCGTAGGTGATGGTGGAGGCGACCTGGCGGAAGGCGTCGAGCATAGGATCCATCAGGTCCGAGTGGAAGGCATGGCTGACCTCCAGCCAGCGGCCCTGACGGTCGGTGAGAGCCGCCGCGACCTCTTCGACCGCTGTACGGGTGCCGGAGAGGACGACCTGGCCGGGGGCGTTCACGGCAGCGACGGAGACACCGTCGACCAGATACGGGGTGACCTCGTCGAGGGAGGCCCGCACGGCCCACATCGCGCCACCGGTCGGCAGGGCCTGCATCAGACCAGCCCGCGCCGCCACCAGACGGCACGCGTCCTCCAGCGACACCACACCCGACACATACGCGGCAGCGAGTTCACCCACCGAATGCCCGACGAGATAGTCCGGGCGCACACCCCACGACTCGGTCAGCCGGAACAGCGCCACCTCAACCGCGAACAACGCGGGCTGCGCCCACCCCGTCAGACCCAGGACGTTGTTCGCGTCCTCGAACACCACATCCTTCAAAGGTTGGTCGAGGACCCCGTCGAACTGGGCACACACCTCCTCCAGCGCCTCGGCGAACACCGGGAAGACGGAGGCCAGTTCACGGCCCATCCCCACCCGCTGACCACCCTGACCCGAGAACACCACACCCGTCAGACCCGAGCGCACCGCCACCGGACGCGACTCACCCGCCGCCAACGCCTTCAGACCCGCACCGAACTCCAGCGCGTCCGCACCCACAACGAACGACCGGTGCTCCAGCGCCGACCGCGTCACCGCCAGCGACAAGCCCACATCCAGCGGGTTCTCCTCGACCACGGAGAGCAGACGGCCCGCCTGCGCCGCGACGCTCTCGTCACCACGACCCGAGATGAGCCAGGGCACCGCCGGCAGCCGTACATCTCCGGAGGGCTCGTCGGGCACCGGAGCGGCGGCCGGAGCCTCCTCCAGGATCACGTGGGCGTTGGTCCCGCTCACACCGAAGGCCGAGACACCGGCGCGGCGCGGGCGGATGGGCGACGACGGCCAGTCGCGCGATTCGGACAGCATCTCCACGGCCCCCGTGGACCAGTTCACATGTGTCGACGGGGTACCGACGTGGAGTGACGCGGGCATCGACTGATGCCTCAGGGCCAGCACCATCTTGATCAGACCCGCGACACCGGCCGCCGCCTGCGTATGACCGATATTCGACTTGATCGACCCCAGCCACAGCGGCTGGTCCCGGTCCTGGCCATAGGTGGCGAGGAGTGCCTGGGCCTCGATCGGGTCACCCAGTGAGGTGCCCGTGCCATGCGCCTCCACCACGTCCACATCACCCGCGGTCAGGCCCGCGTCGGCGAGGGCCTGGCGGATGACACGCTGCTGGGACGGGCCGTTCGGAGCCGTAAGACCGTTCGACGCGCCGTCCTGGTTGACGGCCGAACCCCGCACCACCGCCAGTACCCGATGGCCGTGGCGCTGGGCATCGGACAGCCGCTCCAGGACCAGCAGGCCCACGCCCTCGGACCAGCCCGTACCGTCCGCGTCGTCCGAGAACGCCTTGCAGCGGCCGTCGACGGCGAGACCGCCCTGGCGGGCGAACTCGATGAAGGCATCCGGGCTGGCAATGATCGTGACACCACCCGCGAGCGCCATGGAGCACTCGCCCGAGCGCAGCGACTGCGCCGCCAGATGCAGCGCGACCAGCGACGAGGAGCACGCCGTGTCCACCGTCACCGCGGGACCCTCAAGACCCAGCGCGTACGACACACGGCCGGAGAGCACGCTCCCCGAGTTCCCGGTGATCAGATGGCCGCTGACCTCCTCGGGAACGTCATGGAGGTTGCTCAGGTAACCGGAGCTTCCGGCTCCCACGAAGACCCCGACGCGGTCACCCCGCAGCGAGAGCGGAGCGATTCCGGCACGTTCCAGCGACTCCCAGGCGACCTCGAGCAGCAGCCGCTGCTGGGGGTCCATCGCCAGCGCCTCGCGCGGCGAGATCCCGAACAGCGCGGGGTCGAAGTCGGCCGCGTCCGCCAGGAACCCGCCCACCCGGGCGTACGTGGCGATCCGGTCCTCCGACTCGGAGGCGTCGAGCGCGTCCAGCTCCCAGCCCCGGTCGGCCGGGAAGGGGGTGATGGCGTCGCTGGACTCGCTGAGCAGTCGCCAGAGGGACTCGGGATCCGTCACCCCGCCCGGCAGACGGCAGCCCATGGCCACGATGGCGATCGGTTCGTCATCGGTCCGGGCCCGTCCGGGCTCGATCGCGTCGGCGGCCCGCCGAGTACCGAACAGCTCGCTGATGAGCTGATCCGTGAGGACGGCGGCCGTCGGGTAGTCGAAGACGAGCGTCGACACGAGCGCGAGCCCGGTCGCCGCGCCCAGCCTGTCCCGGAACTCGACCGCGGTGAGCGAGTCGAAGCCCAGGTCGCGGAAGGCTCGCTCCGGTTCGATCGACGCGGTGCTGTCGTGGCCGAGCGCTCCGGCGGCCTCGGTCCGCACCAGATCGAGGACCTTCCGCCACCGCTCCTGCTCATCGAGGCCGTCCAGGCGGTCGCGCAGGGCGGACAGCGTCCCGTTCCCGGCGGGGGCGTCGAACTCCTCCCCGGACTCGTACAGCTCCCCGAAGAGCGCGCTGGCACGCCGCACGGTGAACGTCGGTACGAACCTCGCCCACTCCATGTCCGCCACCGAGACAGACGGCACGGCGTTCGACAGTGCGCGGCCGAGCGCCCCCATCGCCAGCTCGGGATCGAGCGTCAGGAGTCCGCGCCGCCGCAGATCCTCCTCCGCTCCGTCCACACTGGCCATGCCGCCGCCGCCCCAGGGACCCCAGGCGATCGAGGTGGCCGTCCGGCCCTGGGCCCGGCGCCATGCCGCCAGGGCGTCGAGGTAGGCATTGGCCGCCGCGTATCCGCTCTGGCCACCGCTGCCCCAGGTCGCCGCGATGGACGAGTACAGCACGAAGGCATCGAGCCGCCGGTCCCCGAAGACCGCGTCCAGATGGCCGGCGCCGGTCATCTTGGCGCTGGTCATCGCGGTCAGCTCGGCATCCGTGGAGTCGCGCAGCGAAACCGACTGCGTCAGCCCCGCCGTGTGGAAGACCGAACGGATCTCATGCCCGTCCGCCTCGGCCTCCGCCACCGCCCGCCGCAGGCTCGCCAGATCCGCGATGTCACACGCGGCGAACGTGACGCCCGCTCCGAGGGACTCCAGCTCCTCCCGGAGCGCGGCCGCTCCAGGAGCGGCGTCACCGCGACGGCTGACGAGCACCACACGCTCGGCGCCGCGTTCCACCGCCCAGCGGGCCACCCGGGCACCCAGTGCGCCCGTACCGCCGGTGACCAGGACGGTTCCCGACGTCGTCCACTCCGGCCGATCGGTCGTATCCGTACGTACGGGGGTGATCCTGCGCCCGAGCGCGGCCCCGGCGCGAATGGCGACCTGGTCCTCACCGGGCGCCCCCGCCAGCACATCGGCGAGACGTCCCACCGAACGCGCGTCGGGCTGGTCGGGTACATCGACGAGTCCGCCCCAGCGGTCGGGCTCCTCCAGCGCGACGACCCGGCCCAGGCCCCACACCGCCGCCCGCGCCGGATGCGTCAGCTCATCACCGGGTCCGGCACTCACCGCACCCGATGTCACCGACCACACCCGGGCCGCGAGATCACGGTCGGCCAGCGCCTGCACCAGCGCCGCCGTGGCCCCGAGCCCGAAGGCCGGGCCCGCTTCGGCGGAGGTACGTTCGTCCTGGCCCAGGAACGACACGACTCGCGTGAACTCGTCACAGGTCGCGAGTCGCTCCGCCAGGGCACCTCGGTCGAGTGCAGCCGCTTCGACACCGAGCCGCTCCACGCGGGCGCCCCGCGCGGTCAGCGCCTCGGCCAGCGCCTCCGACCAGGGATTCTCAACCGCCTCGGACTCCACCAGGAGCCAGGCGCCGCTCACCGTCGTGACCGGTGCGGGACCGAGCGGCTTCCAGCTCACCTCGTAGCTCAGCCCGTCGATGTCGGCGAGTCGCCGCCGGCGCCCCTGCCAGCTCTGGAGAGCGGGCAGGACATCCCGGAGTTCCGTGTCGGCCGCGAGGCCCAGCGTATGGCTGAACCGGTCCAGATCCCCGCTCCGGACGACGTTCCAGAACGCGGCGTCGGAGGAGGTGTCGGAGCTGGTCGCGGGCTGGGCGGTGGGCCAGTAGCGCTGGTGTTGGAAGGGGTAGGTGGGGAGGTCGGTGGTGCGGGCGGTGGTGGGGGCGTAGAAGGCCGCCCAGTCCACCGTGCCACCGTCCGCCCACAGCCGGGCCAGGGTGGTGACGGCCGTGACCGGCTCCGGGCGCTTACGGGACAGGAACGAGAGGGCGAGAGCGTCCTCGGCCGTTTCGCTGATGGCACCCACCAGGCTCGCGTCCGGGCCGAGTTCCAGGAACCGGGTGACGCCGAGGCCGGTGAGGCGGGTGACGGCGTCCGCGAAACGGACCGTGCCACGGACCTGGTCGGTCCAGTAGTCCGCCGAGAACTCTTCAATGACCTCGCCGGTGAGGGTGGAGACGATCGGGATGCGCGGACGGTCGTAGGCGATGGTGGAGGCGACCTGGCGGAAGGCGTCGAGCATCGGATCCATCAGCCCGGAGTGGAAGGCGTGGCTGACCTCCAGCCAGCGGCCCTGACGGTCGGTGAGAGCCGCCGCGACCTGCTCCACCGCCGTACGCGTACCGGAGAGGACGACCTGACCGGGAGCATTGACCGCCGCGACGGAAACACCGTCGACCAAGTGCGGGGTGACCTCCTCCAGCGAGGCCCGCACGGCCCACATCGCGCCACCGGTCGGCAGCGCCTGCATCAGCCGGGCCCGCGCCGCCACCAGACGGCACGCGTCCTCCAGCGACACCACACCCGACACATACGCGGCAGCCAGTTCACCCACCGAATGGCCGACCAGGTAGTCAGGGCGCACACCCCACGACTCGGTCAGACGGAACAGCGCCACCTCGACCGCGAACAACGCGGGCTGCGCCCACCCCGTCAGACCCAGAACGTTGTTCGCGTCCTCGAAGAGGATCTCCTTCAGCGGACGGTCCAGGAGCCCGTCGAACTGGGCACACACCTCCTCCAGCGCCTCAGCGAACACCGGGAACGCCGCCGCCAGTTCACGGCCCATCCCCACCCGCTGACCGCCCTGACCGGAGAACACCACACCCGTCAGACCCGAGCGCACCGCCACCGGACGCGACTCACCCGCCGCCAGCGCCTTCAGACCGGAACGCAGTTCCTGCGCGTCCGACCCCACGACAAACGACCGATGCTCCAGCGCCGACCGCGTCACCGCCAGCGACAGACCCACATCCGGGGAATCCGCCTCCCGGAGACCGAGCAGGCGGCCGGCCTGCGCCGCGACCCCGTCAGCCGACTTCGCCGACACCAGCCACGGCACCACCGGCAGCGAGACACCATCAGCGTCCGTCGCGGGGGTACTCGCCGCAGGTGGCTCTTCCAGGATCACATGGGCGTTCGTGCCACTCACGCCGAACGCGGAGACTCCGGCCCGGCGGGGCCGGTCCTCCGACGAGGGCCAGTCCTGTGCTTCGGTCAGCAGCTCGACCGCGCCCGAGGACCAGTCCACATGCGTGGAGGGCGCACCCACATGCAGCGTCTTCGGCAGGGTCTCGTGCCGCATCGCCAGGACCATCTTGATCAGCCCCGCGACACCGGCCGCCGCCTGCGTATGACCGATATTCGACTTGATCGAACCCAGCCACAGGGGCTGTTCGCGGTCCTGGCCATAGGTGGCGAGGAGGGCCTGGGCCTCGATCGGGTCACCGAGGGACGTGCCCGTGCCATGCGCCTCCACCGCGTCCACGTCGGCGGGTGACAGACCGGCGTTCGCCAGGGCCTGCCGGATCACCCGGCGCTGCGACGGGCCGTTCGGCGCCGTCAGACCATTGGACGCGCCATCCTGGTTGACCGCCGAACCCCGCACCACCGCCAGGACCTGGTGGCCGTGACGGCGCGCGTCGGACAGGCGTTCCAGGACCAGGACACCAGCGCCCTCACCCCACCCCGTACCGTCCGCGTCATCCGAGAACGCCTTGCACCGGCCGTCCGACGCGAGCCCACCCTGACGCGCGAACTCAAGGAATCCGCCGGGGGTGGACATGACGGTCACACCGCCCGCGAGCGCCAGGGAGCACTCGCCCGAACGCAGCGACTGCGCCGCCAGATGCAACGCCACTAGCGAGGACGAGCACGCGGTGTCCACCGTCACCGCGGGGCCCTCAAGACCCAGCGCGTAGGACACCCGACCGGACAGAACACTGCCGGAGCTACCGGTGCTGCCGTAGCCATCGGTCGAGTGGTTGGCCTGGGCCAGGAGGGCGGGGTAGTCCTGGCCGTTGGTTCCGGCGAAGACGCCTACCGGGGTGCCGCGCAACGAGGACGGGGCGATACCCGAACGCTCCAACGACTCCCAGACGACCTCCAGGAGGAGACGCTGCTGAGGATCCATCGCCAGGGCCTCACGCGGCGAGATCCCGAACAGGTCCGCGTCGAACTCCGCGACCCCCTCCACGAACCCACCGACCCGGGCGAACTCGCCACCCAGCTCACCCCACCCACGATCCACCGGGAAGCCGCCCAGCGCGTCAACCCCACCCGACACCAAACCCCACAGACCCTCCGGAGACACCACCCCACCCGGGAAGCGGCACCCCATACCCACCACAACCACCACATCGTCATCAGACACCACCCCACCAGCAGCACGCACGAACTCGTCCTCGACAACCCCACCCACCAACTCGCCCACCACGAAGTCGGCCAGCGCCTCCACCGACGGATAGTCGAACACCACCGTCGACACCAACCGCAACCCCGTGGCCAGTCCCAGCGCGTTCCGCAGCTCGACCGCCATGAGGGAGTCGATGCCCAGCTCACGGAAGGGGGCATTGCCCGTGATGGCGCCGGGATCGCTGAAGCCGAGCACCGCCGCCACCTGGCCTCGCACCAGGTCGATCGCCGCCGCTCGCCGCGCCGCGAGCGGCAGTTCGGCAAGGCGCTGCCGGAACTGACCCGAGCGCGCGGAGTGCGGGGAGGGAGACGCCGACAGGGCGGGCGCGATCTCTTCCCAGAAGCGACTGGGGCGAACGGCCGTCAGCGCCGGTACGAAGCGGTTCCAGTCCGCGTCCACGACGGTTTCGGTTCCGGTGATGGCACCCAGGAGGCCGACGGCGGTATCCGGATCCAGCGGTGTCACACCACCCCGCTCCGCACGCTCCAACACCACACCATCCGCCGCCATACCCCCCT
>NZ_JBHVHF010000098.1:0-24707 GCF_042800315.1 Streptomyces sp. NPDC057638 | reverse complement strand
GCCAGTCACACACTGGCCGGGCGCGGCCGCGCGTACGCCAGGAATGCCGGGGACGGAGGGCCGCGGGCGGCCAGGTGGAGACAGGATGATCACCCGGACGCACGACGGCGCCCTGACGGTCACCCACGCCACCAAGATGGCGAGAAGATGACCAGAAGGCGGTCCGGACATGATCAGAGACAAACTTTTCGCACCTTCACCCCTGTCCCCGCCCACACATCCTCGCTAGCATCACCCCAGGTCAGCGCCGCGACCACCGTTCGACTTCTGGCCTTTTCGTCCGCCTTTGCGGCGAGGGGCACCCCTCCGGGGCAGGGCTTTCGGTGGCTACATGTGACGCACAAGACCTTCACAAGGAGACCTAGATCACAGATATTTGAGGGTAACCATTAGGGCTCCTCGTGAGTCTTAGTGGGCGATGCCAGGAACGTCTTGGGGGACGTTCATGGGATGTCTTGGGGGACATCCCAGGCAAGCGTTGGCCGGGGCACGTGCCCGGGGAGCTTTGAGCGGCCCTCCCGTGCGTACGTACCCCGGCAGACCGCGTGTGGAGCTATCGCTACCGCAGACACCCGGCCGGATCCCGTGGGGGGAATCCGCTCCGGGGATATGGGAAGCGCCCCGTTCGTCGACCCGTGGGGGGATCGGCGGCGGGGCGCTTTCGTATGTACGGCACGGTCGCCGGGCGCGGCCGCCATGAACCCGTCTTCGACGCCGGCCTCGCCCCCGCCGGAGCGATGACGTTCCGCCCCGTAGCGGTGACACAACGGAGTCAGTGCGATCCACGGCCCGCGAGAGGGCGCCGACCATTCACGAAAAGCGCGCCCGGAGGCCCTGAGGGCCGCTGGACGCGCCTTGAGACCCGCGCCGGATCCCCCGGAGGGGATGAGGCGGGCGTGGAACTGCACAGAGGCCACTGCGGGCGCGGAACGCGCGATGCCGCGCACCACGCCCCGCGTCGGCGGGGCCCTGTAGCCCTTCGCCCGCCGGGTGGGCACCATGGCCCGCCCGGAGGCGGAGGTGAGGGAGCCGAGGGGGGACCCCTCAGCGGGGCTCGGCGGGCCGGACCGGACCCGCCGGGGAGATCGTCAGCGGGCCTCGACCGGGACGAAGTCGCGCTCGACGACGCCCGTGTAGATCTGGCGCGGACGACCGATACGGGAGCCGGGCTCCTTGATCATCTCCTGCCACTGGGCGATCCAGCCGGGCAGTCGGCCGAGGGCGAAGAGCACCGTGAACATCTCGGTCGGGAAGCCCATGGCGCGGTAGATGAGTCCGGTGTAGAAGTCGACGTTCGGGTAGAGCTTGCGCTCGACGAAGTAGTCGTCGGAGAGCGCGTGCTCCTCCAGCTTCAGGGCGATGTCGAGGAGCTCGTCGGACTTGCCGAGCGCCGAGAGGACATCGTGGGCGGCCGCCTTGATGATCTTCGCCCGGGGGTCGAAGTTCTTGTAGACGCGGTGGCCGAAGCCCATCAGCCGGACGCCGTCCTCCTTGTTCTTCACCTTGCGGATGAAGGTGTCGACGTCGGCGCCGGAGTTGTGGATGCCCTGGAGCATCTCCAGCACGGACTGGTTGGCACCGCCGTGCAGCGGCCCCCACAGGGCCGAGATACCCGCGGAGACCGAGGCGAACATGTTGGCCTGCGAGGAACCGACGAGGCGGACCGTGGAGGTCGAACAGTTCTGCTCGTGGTCCGCGTGCAGGATCAGCAGCTTGTCGAGGGCGGCGACCACGACCGGGTCCAGGTCGTACTCCTGCGCGGGGACCGAGAAGGTCATCCGCAGGAAGTTCTCCACGTACCCGAGGTCGTTGCGCGGGTAGACGAAGGGGTGGCCGATCGACTTCTTGTAGGCGTACGCCGCGATCGTGGGCAGCTTGGCGAGCAGCCGGATCGTGGAGAGGTGGCGCTGCTTCTCGTCGAACGGGTTGTGGCTGTCCTGGTAGAAGGTGGACAGGGCACTGACGACCGAGGACAGCATGGCCATCGGGTGGGCGTCGCGCGGGAAGCCGTCGAAGAACCGCTTGACGTCCTCGTGCAGCAGCGTGTGCTGGGTGATCTCGCCCTTGAAGGCGGCCAGCTCGTCGACCGTCGGAAGCTCGCCGTTGATGAGCAGGTAGGCCACCTCAAGGAAGGTGGAGCGCTCGGCGAGCTGCTCGATCGGGTAGCCGCGGTAGCGCAGGATGCCCTGCTCACCGTCAAGGTAGGTGATCGCGGATTTATAGGCGGCCGTATTGCCGTAGCCGCTATCCAGGGTCACCAGACCGGTCTGGGCTCGGAGCTTCCCGATGTCGAAGCCCTTGTCACCGACGGTGCTCTCGACCACCGGGTAGGTGTACTCACCGTCCGCGTACCGCAGTACTACAGAGTTGTCGCTCACGTCATCCCTCACCGACGTAGTGCCTCTTCTTCGAGGTGCCCTGACTGTCTCTACCATCCCCCATTTGGCTCCGTAGAGTGCACTCGGGGTCGACTGTTGGGCCCTTTGGCGGCACTGAGTGCCGCCAACTAGCCCATCCTGCCCCGTTCGCCCTGATTCCGGAAGCCGGGGTGGCATTTCCCACCCCGGGACTGGCCTCCTTCCCTCGGCCGGGCGAGCCCGGGAGAGGGTCGGATTCACCCCCGGATCAGGCCGGACACACGATCAGACCCCAGCGAGCCGATGGTCGAGCGCGGTGCACCGTCTCCCGGCGGAGACCGTGCGGACCGCCTGACCGAGGGCCTTGCGGGAGCCGACCAGCACCACGAGTTTCTTGGCCCGGGTGACCGCCGTATACAGCAGATTGCGCTGAAGCATCATCCAGGCCCCGGTGGTGACCGGGATCACCACCGCCGGATACTCGCTGCCCTGGGAGCGGTGAATGGTCACCGCGTAGGCGTGTGCCAGTTCGTCCAGCTCATCGAAGTCATAGGGAACCTCCTCATCCTCGTCCGTCAGCACCGTCAGCCGCTGGTCATCAAGGGAGAGCGAGGTGACCACACCGACCGTGCCGTTGAAGACGCCGTTCCTGCCCTTCTCGTAGTTGTTCCTGATCTGCGTGACCTTGTCTCCAACGCGGAAGACCCGGCCACCGAAGCGCTTCTCCGCGAGATCGGGGCGGGCGGGCGAGATGGCCTGCTGGAGAAGGCCGTTGAGCGTGCCCGCGCCCGCCGGACCCCGGTGCATGGGCGCCAGCACCTGGATGTCACGCCGGGGATCAAGCCCGAATTTGGCTGGAATTCTTCGCGCCGCCACATCCACGGTGAGCCGCCCGGCGTCCTCCGTCTCCTCCTCGACGAAGAGGAAGAAGTCGGAGAGACCCGACGTGAGCGGCTGCTGACCGGAGTTGATCCGGTGCGCGTTGGTGACGACGCCCGACTGCTGGGCCTGGCGGAAGATCCGCGTCAGCCGCACCCTCGGTACCGGACCGCCCTCGGCGAGCAGATCTCTCAGCACCTCGCCCGCGCCCACACTGGGCAACTGGTCCACATCGCCCACCAGCAACAGATGCGCCCCGGGCGCGACCGCCTTCACCAGCTTGTTGGCAAGCAGCAGATCCAGCATCGACGCCTCATCGACCACCACCAGGTCCGCGTCGAGCGGACGGTCACGGTCATAGGCGGCGTCACCGCCCGGCTTCAGCTCCAGCAGCCGGTGCACGGTGGACGCCTCAGCTCCGGTCAGCTCGGAGAGCCGCTTCGCGGCGCGCCCGGTGGGAGCGGCGAGGACCACCTTGGCCTTCTTGGCGCGGGCCAGCTCCACCACCGAGCGGACGGTGAAGGACTTCCCGCAGCCCGGGCCGCCCGTCAGGACGGCGACCCGGCTGGTGAGCGCCAGCCTGACCGCCGCCTCCTGCTCGGGTGCCAGCTCGGCGCCCGTACGATCGGCAAGCCAGGCCAGCGCCTTGTCCCAGGCCACGTCCTGAAACACCTGAAGCCGGTCCTCCGGCGCATGGAGGAGCCGTCTCAGCTGGCCCGCGAGCGATATCTCGGCGCGGTGGAAGGGCACCAGGTACACAGCGGTGACCGGATCGCCACCGTCCGGAGCGGGCACCTGCTCGCGGACGACTCCCTCCTCCTCCGCCGCGAGTTCACCGAGGCAGTCGATGACCAGGCCGGTGTCCACCTGGAGCAGCTTGACCGCGTCGGCGATCAACCGCTCCTCAGGCAGGAAGCAGTGCCCTTGATCGGTCGACTGCGACAACGCGTACTGAAGTCCGGCCTTCACTCGCTCGGGGCTGTCATGCGGTATCCCCACCGACTGGGCGATCTTGTCAGCGGTGAGGAAGCCGATGCCCCAGACATCCGCCGCCAGCCGGTAGGGCTGGTTCTTCACGACCGAGATCGACGCGTCCTCGTACTTCTTGTAGATCCGCACCGCGATGGAGGTGGAGACGCCGACCCCCTGGAGGAAGACCATGACCTCCTTGATCGCCTTCTGTTCCTCCCAGGCCGTACCGATCAGACGGGTGCGCTTGGGCCCGAGGCCGGGTACCTCGATCAGGCGCTTCGGCTCGCCCTCGATGACATCGAGGGTGTCGACGCCGAAGTGGTCCACGATCCGCTCGGCGATCCTCGGGCCGATCCCCTTGATCAGCCCCGAACCGAGATAGCGGCGTATGCCCTGGACGGTGGCGGGAAGGACCGTCGTGTAGTTCTCCACCGTGAACTGCTTGCCGTACTGCGGATGCGAGCCCCAGCGGCCCTCCATGCGCAGCGACTCGCCCGGCTGGGCACCGAGCAGCGAGCCGACCACCGTGAGGAGCTCGCCGGAGCCACGACCCGTGTCCACACGCGCGACCGTGTACCCGTTCTCCTCATTGGCGTAGGTGATCCGCTCAAGGACCCCTTCGAGCACTGCCAGATTGGACATGCACCGACGCTACCCCCGAGGTCCGACAACCCGCTCAGCCTGTGGACAACTCTCCGGCAGTGGGAGCGCTGGAGGCGAAGACCGAGGAGGCCCGGCCATCACGGCCGGGCCCCTCCTATCCCCCCTCAAGACTCTCCGTTTCCCCCCCAGGAATCCCCCCCGAGAGCCTTGATGACAGGTACGACTCGCGTCCGCCGTGAAGGGTTGTACCGCCGGGGGCGACAATTTTCACTCCCGGCCTTCGCGCTCCGTACGCTGGACTCTTTCCCTCTCGTACGCTCGCCTCTCCTGCCGTCCCTCCGCCTTCTTCCCGCTCTTCCCTCCCGTCCCGCGTCCGAGGTTCGCGAGGGTCTCTCCTTCTCCGCAGGGGCTTCTCCACACGGGTTTCCTCACCCCGGCTTCCCCACACGGGCCGGGCGGGGCATTCGATCCGTTCAGTACGACTCAGTACGACTCAGTACGATCTGGTGCGAATTGTCATGAGTTGATACGGGCGTGGGATCCGCGAGAGGGGAACCTGGGCGCGGTCAGGAGTCGTGTCGCGTCCGTGAGATACCGGACCGGGCGGCCGTCACCAGGCGTGGGTGGTGAACCGTTCCACGGTCTCGGCCAGGACGGTCTCGCCGTCCCGGGCCCAGAGGTCCTCGTTGAAGAGTTCCACTTCGATCGGTCCCCGGTAGCCCGCGTCATCCACACGGCGGCGCCACGCCCGCAGATCGATCGACCCATCACCGAGTTGCCCCCGGCCGTTCAGCACACCCGCCGGCAGAGGAGTGGTCCAGTCGGCGAGCTGGAAGGCATGGATACGCCCGGCCGCGCCCGCACGCGCCACCGCCGCCGGGGCGGTCTCGTCCCACCAGACGTGGTAGGTATCCACCGCCACCCCCACCTCGGTGGCCGAGAATCGCTCCACGAGGGCCAGCGCTTGAGCGAGGGTGGAGACAACACAGCGGTCCGCCGCGAACATCGGGTGCAGAGGCTCGACCGCCAGCCGCACGCCGCGTTCCCCCGCGTACGGGGCGAGCACCGCGAGAGCGTCCGCGATCCGTTCCCGGGCCCCGGCCAGATCGCGACTACCTGCGGGAAGCCCGCCGGAGACCAGGATCAGAGTGTCCGTTCCAAGCGCCGCGGCCTCGTCGACGGCGGCCCGGTTGTCGTCGAGGGCACGGGCACGGAGGCCAGAGTCCTCGGCCGTGAGGAAGCCGCCTCGGCAGAGGCTGGTGACGGTGAGCCCAGCGTTCCGGACGAGGGTGGCCGCCGCGACGAGACCGTACGAGAGGACGGGTTCACGCCAGAGTCCCACGGCGGGAACTCCCTGACGGAGGCAGGCGTTGATCAGGGCAGGCAGGGACAGTTGCCGCACCGTCATCTGGTTGACGCTCAGGCGGTCCCGCCCTGGGGGAAGAGTCGAGCGCGTGGAGTCGAGCGCGCTCCTTGCGCGGGCCGCGCCCGCTGTGTCCGTAGCGTCCGTCGTGTGCGTGGTGTCCGCCGCAGTCCGCGGGGACAGGCGTCCCGCGGAGTCCGACGGTACCGGCGACGACAGTGTGCCCGCATATGTGTCTGTATCAGATGAGATGTCGGTCGTCTCCCTCGTGGCGGTACCCAACGTGGCCGTTTCCGTCGTGGCCCTGTCCTTCGGCGTTACCGGGAGCGCTGGAGCCCAGGCCGGGTGTGTCCGCGAAGGTCGCGGGAGCGCGAGGGCGGGGATCGGGGGTGTCGGCGGAGGTGTCACGCATCGACTCCATAGACGGTGAGGAGGGAGCGCATACGGGCCTCCGCTCGATCGGGGTCCGGGAAGAGACCAAGGGTGTCCGCCCCCTCGTAGGCACGCGCGAGATGCGGGAGTGAGCGGGCGGACTGAAGGCCGGAAACCATCGCGAAGTGCGACTGGTGCCCGGCGAGCCAGGCCAGCAGCACAACGCCCGTCTTGTAATAGCGGGTCGGTGGTTCGAAGAGCAGACGGGAGAGGTCGACGGATGGATCGAGCCGGGAGTGGAACTCCTCGGTGTCCCCCGCGTCCAGGGCATGGACCGCGTGGGCGGCGAGCGGGGCCAGGGGGTCGAAGACACCGAGCAGCGCGTGGCTGAAGCCATGCTCATCGCCCGCGATCAGCTCGGGATAGTGGAAGTCATCACCGGTGTAGCAGCGCACACCGGAGGGGAGCCGTCGCCGCAGGGCAATCTCGCGCCCCGCGTCGAGCAGAGAGATCTTGACGCCGTCGACCTTGTCCGCGTGGTCGGCGACGAGCTGGAGGAAGGTGGTGGTCGCGCGGGAGACGTCAGAGCTGCCCCAGTAGCCGTGGAGCGCGGGATCGAACATGGGGCCGAGCCAGTGCAGGATCACCGGCTCACGGGCCTGCCGGAGCAGCTCTCCATAGAGATGGAGATAGTCCTCGGGTGCCCGGGTGGCCGCCGCGAGGGCACGGGAGGCCATCAGGATCGGCTGGGCCCCGGCCTCCTCGACGATCGCGAGCTGCTCCTCGTACGCCTGGCGGATGGCGGCGAGGCCAGCCGGTCCGGTGAGGTGGTCGGTGCCGACACCACTGGCGATCCTGCCGCCGACGGATCGCGCGGCCGCGGCCGAGCGCCGGATCAGCTCCGCTGCCGTGGACCAGTCGAGGCCCATGCCGCGCTGGGCGGTGTCCATGGCCTCCGCCACGGCCAGACCGTGTGACCACAGGTGGTGGCGGAAGGCGAGGGTGGCGTCCCAGTCCAGGACGGCGGGAGCTCCGGGACTGGGGTCGGCACAGGGATCGGAGACGACATGCGCGGCGGCGAAGACCGTGCGGGAGAGGAGGTGGTCAGATGAACGCGAGCGCCGGGTGAGGAACGGGGCGGGCTCGGACCTGGGGGTGTAGGCGCGAAGCCGACCGGAGACGTCCGGCAGGCGGAGGGTCACGGTTCCAGCTCCGGCACGCTCAGTCGGCGGCCCTCCTGAGAGGAACGCAGACCGAGTTCCGCGAGCTGGACGCCTCGTGCGCCCGCCATGAGGTCCCAGCCGTAGGGCTCACCGAGGACGACATGGCGCAGGAACAAGGCCCACTGAGCCTTGAAACCATTCTCGAACTCGGTGTTGTCGGGGACCTCCTGCCACTGCTCCCGGAAGGACTCCGTCGCGGGCAGGTCGGGGTTCCAGACGGGCTTGGGCGTGGCCGAGCGGTGCTGTACACGGCAGTGGCGCAGGCCCGCGACCGCCGAGCCATGGGTGCCGTCGACCTGGAACTCCAGCAGCTCGTCGCGCATCACCCGGACCGCCCAGGAGGAGTTGATCTGGGCCACGGCACCACTGTCGAGTTCGAAGACGGCGTAGGCGGAGTCGTCGGCGGTTGCCGCGTAGGGCTTTCCCCGCTCGTCCCAGCGACGGGGGATATGCGTGGTGACATGGGCGTTCACGCTGGTGACACGGCCGAACAGCTCATGCAGGACGTACTCCCAGTGCGGGAACATGTCGACGGTGATCCCACCGCCGTCCTCGGCCCGATAGTTCCAGGAAGGGCGCTGCGCGGCCTGCCAGTCTCCCTCGAAGACCCAGTATCCGAACTCACCTCGCACGGAGAGGATGTCGCCGAAGAAACCACCTGTGATCAGTCGTTTCAGCTTGAGAAGACCCGGCAGGAAGATCTTGTCCTGGACCACCCCGTGGCGGACGCCCGCCGCGGTGGCGAGACGGGCCAGTTCCAGGGCGGAGGAGAGGTCGGGGGCCGTGGGCTTCTCGGTGTAGATGTGTTTCCCCGCCGCGATGGCGCGCTGGAGGGCGGGGACACGAGCGGAGGTGATCTGTGCGTCGAAGTAGATGTCCACCCGCCCGTCCGGGCTGTCGTCGGCGAGGACGGCGTCGAGATCGGTCGACCAGCGGGCCAGACCGTGGCGTTCCGCGAGGGCGCGCAGGACTGGTTCACGACGGCCGACCAGGACGGGTTCGGGCCACAGGGTGTCGCCGTCGCCGAGGTCGAGTCCGCCCTGGTCTCGAATGGCCAGGAGGGAACGCACCAGGTGCTGGCGGTATCCCATCCTCCCTGTGACGCCGTTCATGGCGATCCGCACGGTCCGGCGTGTCACGAAGCTGCCTCCAGGGTTTCGGCGGACTCCAGCTCTTCGGGGTGGTTGCGCCTCGGGGCGCTCTTGGAAACACGTCTCGGGGGACATGAGTTCTCGGATGTCGTGGGCTCACGGGTGCGGCCAGGCCACAGGTCGGATCAGGCCGGGTGCTGAGGGTGAGTCAGCCTGTCGGGACGGCAGTCCGTCGTCGCTCGGTTGGGCGCGTCGGCTCGACTGGGGCGACGCGTTGGCCCGGTTCGGCACATTGGCTCGCCTGGTGCGGTGCGCGCGGTGTGTTGGATTGGGCTGGGTCGGATTGGAGGTGTCGTCGGCTTGGCCGGGGGCTCGGCTTCGCCCAGCGGGGTGGGGCATCGGGAGAGTCCGGGCGCTCGGCCCTGTCGAGGTCCCGCCGGGGTCTGTATGGGTCTGTATGGGCCTGTCGGGGGCTTCATCCTGGGCTGGTCCTCGTGCTGGTCGTCCCGTGGCGTCCCGTGGCATCTCGGGCGGCACGAGGTTCGGTGGTGGGCTGCCGAGGGGGCTTCTCGACGCTCCAACTGGCCTCACAGCGGCGGCCGGGCCGCTCGGGCGGCTGTCGATGGCTGGACGATTCCGGGGAGTGCCGATCAAGGGGCTGCTGGTGGACGGACCCGCCATCAGGTGGTGGCGGCCAGGATGAGAGCGGAGGACGGGGAGCGCGGAGAACCCGAAGGACGGTGGTGTGTCGGGGGGGGCGCCCGGCTGGGCTGCGGCCGGAGGTCGAGTGCGGTGGGGTGCGGTCATTCGTCGTACCGGCAGTGACAGGACAGAGGGTGCCAGGACAGACGGTGAAGGGAGAGGAGGTGGAGAGAGAAGTGGTGACGCGGGAGGCTTCGCCGGACGCCGGTGAGCTGAGGGGGCGGATGGGGCGGGTGTGGCGCACTGGGCGGGTTCGCCGAGGAGCCAGGGCTGGACAGACCAGCAGCAAGCGCTTTCTAAACGCTATGACGCTAGCCTGCCGACAGCAGCTCGGACAAGGGTCCAGGCCCGTCTCCCCGGAGGAAAGCGATGACAGTCACCCTGGCGGATGTCGCGGCGCGCGCCCGGGTGTCCCCGGCCACGGTATCCCGGGTACTCAACGGCAACTACCCGGTCGCGGCGGCGACACGAGAGCGCGTGCTGCGGGCGGTCGAGGAGTTGGACTACGTCCTGAACGGCCCGGCGAGTTCGCTGGCGGCGGCGACGTCGGATCTTGTCGGAATACTCGTCAACGACATCGCCGACCCCTTCTTCGGGATCATGGCGGGGGCGGCACAGACCGAGATCGGCGGACAGGAGGGATCCGGGCGGGCGGGCGGGGAGAAGCTCGCCGTCGTCTGCAACACCGGAGGTTCGCCGGACCGGGAGCTGACCTATCTGACGCTGTTGCAGCGACAGCGGGCGGCGGCGGTGTTGCTGACCGGTGGAGCCCTGGAGGATCCGGTGCATGTGGCCGCCATCGCGGCCAAGCTGCGCAAGCTCTCGGACGCCGGGACCAAGGTGGTGCTGTGTGGACGGCCACCGATGCCGGGCGAGTCGGCGCTGGCGGCGCTGACGTTCGACAACCGGGGTGGGGCGAGGGCCCTGACGGAGCATCTGGCCGGGCTCGGGCACCGGGTGATCGGCTATGTGGCGGGCCCGCGGGAGCGGACCACCACCCGACACCGGCTGGAGGGGCACCGTGAGGCGCTCGCCGCGGCCGGGGTGCGGGGGAGCCAGGACCGGCTCACCGTCCATGGCCCCTATGACCGTCAGTCGGGCTATGACGCGGCTGTCGAGCTGCTACGGCGGGAGCCGGAGCTGACCGCCATCATCGCCGCGAACGACACCGTGGCCCTGGGCGCCTGTGCCGCGCTCAGGGACCGGGGGCTGCGGATCCCCGACGATGTCTCGGTGGCGGGCTTCGACGACCTGCCGTTCTCGGTGGACGCCGTTCCAGCGCTGACGACGGTGCGACTGCCGCTGTACGAGGCGGGCGCACGGGCGGGGCGGCTCGCGATGGGCAACGAGCCACCGCCGCCCGGAGGCATCGCCCGGATCGACGGTGAGCTGATGGTGCGGGGATCGACCGGCGCTCCGCGGGAGTAGTCACGGGAGTGCGCGCTGGACCATCGCCCGCCCGGGTGGGCGGGTGGAGTTCCGTCAGCGGGTGACGCGTGGGCCCGGTCCCCGGTGGAAGCGGCGGAGTACGGAGGGTCTGAGGGCTCCCGTTCCCGGCGATCTGGGCGATGGGGCCGAGGGGATGGCTTCGGCGGGGGCGAGGTGTGCCGAGGCCGTGGTGTCAGAATCCCGCCTGGCCCACGACGCCCGGCGCGGCCCCGGACCCTGTGGCCCGGGAGGCGGCGCCCCGGGCGGAGCCTGGGGAGTGCCCCCGGCGCCGGACACGCAGGCCCCTCCCTCCGGACTCGTCCGAGGGGAGGACGGCGCCATGGTGACGACACGACCTACGGGCGACGGGGGCTGAGGGCGTGTTCACGGCACGTCGGCCAGGGAGGGCGTGGCGGAGCCCGGGGCTCCGTGGTTCGGAGTCGGCGGCCACATGGAGGGCCGTCTCCCGTGGAGGTGGGGACGGCGGTACGGCCGGGTAGCCGAGAGAGGGTAAGGGCGGGTGCCCCGGTCGTGTCCAAGGGCCCGCTTGGCGAAATGAGGAATGGGAGGTTCGGATGAGGTTCGCCTTCTCGACGCTCGGTGTGCCGGGGATGCCTGTCCGGGAAGTCGCCGCGCTCGCCGCCGACTGTGGATATGAGGGAGTGGAGCTGCGGGCCGCACCGGATGAACCGGTTCACAGGGGGACCGGGCAGCCGGAGCGGGCGCAGGCGGTCAAGGAGTTCGAGCGGGCCGGGGTACGGGTACTCGCGGTCTGCGGGTATACCGGGCTGGGCACCGAGGGCGATGACGCGCCCGTACTCCAGGAGATCGGGGAACTGCTCTGGCTCGCCCGCGATCTGGGCGCCCCGTTCGTGCGGGTCTTCCCCGGTGGTGAGGGCCAGCAGCCGTCCGCCGTGGAGGAGACCGCCGCGCGCAGGCTGGGCCTGGCGGCGGAGACGGCGGCGGGGCTGGGGGTGCGCCTCCTGGTGGAGACCCATGACTCCCATCGGACCGGCGCCCAGGTCTCCCGGATGCTGGGCCCGGTGGGTCACCGTCACGCTGGGGCCATCTGGGATGTGGTGCACCCCTGGCTGGAAGGTGAGGAGCCCCCCGCCGCGTATGCCGCGCTCGCGCCATTCCTCGGGTATGCGCAGGTCAAGGATGTGGCGTCACGGCAGGACCTGGCGCCGCTGCCGCTGGGCGCCGGTGTGCTGCCGCTCGCGGAGTGTCTCGCGTTGCTGCCGTCGTCGTCCTGGGTGAGCTGGGAGTACGAGAAGCGCTGGCATCCGGAGGCGGCGGATCTGCCGGGGCTGCTGGTGCCGGGCCGGAAACATCTGGAGGGGTTGCTGGCCCCGTCCGGCTCATAGGGAGCAGTTCATCGGGGACCGGTTCAATGGGGACCGGTTCAACGGGGACCGGTTCAACGGAGGACCGGTTCAACGGAGGACCCTGTTCATAGATGAGATGAGAAGGGGTGTGCCCGTCGGCTTCTCGGCGGTCTCTCCCCGGGCGTATGAGTCACCGCCGCTCGCCCTTCCGAGCGGGCTCACGGAGGGGCGGGGCAGCTGCGGCCCGGTAGCCCGGCCACCAAGCCGCCCGACCGTGCCAACCCACCCGGCCGCCGCCCCAAGCCACACGGCCGCCACCCAAGCCCCCCGACCGTGCCAACCCACCCGGCCGCCGCCCCAAGCCACCCGGTGGCCCGGTCGGGCTCCGGTCGGCGCGATGGGGCGACGCCGGTCTCCTGAGGGCTTGGCCGTCTCAGTGGCGTACGGCGCCGACAGGGGGAGGGCCGGCCGGGGTGGGGGCGCCAGGGGGTGGGATCGGCTTCGTACGCGTACGGGAAGGGAGAGAGGTCAGGGCGACGCCGGCGACCAGGAGGAGGGCGGCGAGAAGGCGCAGGAGGGTGAGGGGCTCGGAGCGGAAGAGGGCGGCCGAGGACATCCCGAAGACGGGCACCAGCAGGGCGAAGGGAGCCACCGAGGAGGCCGGGTAGCGCTGGAGGAGCGCCGACCAGGCACCGAAGCCGAGCACCGTGGAGACCCAGGCCACGAAGACCACGGCGCCCGCGGTCCCCCAGTCGACGCCCCGCAGTGCGTCGAGGTCGGCACGCGGCCCCTCGAAGATCAGGGAGAGAACGAGCAGCGGCAGCACCGGGACGGTGCAGACCCAGACCATGAAGTTCATCGCGTCCGGGGCGGCCGCCTTGCGGGTGAGCACATTGGACACCCCCCAGCAGACGGCGGCGGCGAGCACCAGGACGAAGCCCAGCAGCGGCCCGGAGGCGCCCGCGTCCACGGCGGCGAGCGCGATCCCGCCCAGTGCGACCGTCATGCCGAGCAGTTGGACCGGGCGGGGGCGTTCGGCCAGGAAGACGGCGGCGATCAGCGCCGTGAAGACCGCCTGGATCTGGAGGACGAGCGAGGAGAACCCCGCGTCCATCCCGATGTCCATCCCGATGAAGAGCAGCCCGAACTTCCCCACCCCCAGCGCCAGTCCCACCCCGATGATCCACTTCCAGGCGACCTTCGGCCGACCGACCAGGAACACCGCGGGCACGGCCGCGACCAGGAACCGCAGTGCGGAGAAGAGCAGCGGCGGGAAGTGGTCGAGGGCGATCTCGATGACGACGAAGTTCACCCCCCAGACGGCGGCGACGGTGACGGCGAGGGCGATATGGGCGGGGCGCATGGATCGAGCATCGCCGCATCGATCATGTAGCACTAGCGAAGGTTTCTTCAGGGTGGGATTTAGCGCTGCTTATGCTTAAGAGGGCGAGAGAAGCGGAGGAGCGGACATGCTCGACCTGGGACGGTTGCGGGCGCTGCACGCGGTGTCCCTGCACGGTTCGGTGGCGGCGGCGGCCGAGGCGCTCGGATACACGCCCTCGGCCGTATCCCAGCAGATCACCAAGTTGGAGCGGGAGACCAGGACCACCCTGCTGGAGCGACGGGGGCGGGGCGTGGCCCTCACCGACGAGGGCCTCCATCTGGCCGCCACGGCGGCGGAGCTGCTCGCCATCGTCGAGCGGGCCGAGACCACCCTGGAGGAGCGGCGCGGGCACCCCACCGGGATGCTGACGATCGCCGCCTTCCCGTCGGCGGCGCGCGGACTGATGCCCGGGGTACTCGCGGAGCTGGCCCGGCGCCACCCCGCCCTGGATGTGCGGCTCAGCGAGGTCGACCCCCATCTCTCCGTGGATCAGGTGGCCCGGGGGACCACGGATCTCGCCGTCGCCCATGACTGGGACATCGCGCCGCTCCCCGCTCCCGAGGGAGTGGAGACGGCCTGGATCGGCGATGACATCTGCGATCTGGCCGTGCCCGTGGGCCATCGGCTGGCGGATGGCGGCGGGCCCGTGACCCAGGACGACCTCAAGGGTGAACGGTGGATCTGCCAGCCGCCCGGCCGGGTCTGCCATGACTGGCTGGTCCGTACGGTGCGGGCGGCGGGCCACGAGCCGCTGTTGGCCCATCAGGCGGAGGAGATCCCCACTCAGCTGGCGCTCGTGAGTGCCGGGCTGGGCATCGCGGTGGTGCCACGGCTGGGGCGGGGGGTGCTGCCGGAGGGGGTGGCGGTGACGATGGTGGAGCCGGTGCCCCGGCGGCGGTTGTACGCGGTGTGGCGGGCCGGAGTGACGCGGCGGCCGGCCGTGCGGGCGGCGGTGGAACTGCTGCGGGAGCGGTTCCACGCGATGCGCGGGGAGGCGTGAGGGCCGGTCGCCCTCAGTTTCAGTTGTTGCTGAAGAGACGGGTGAGGGGGAGGCAACCTGGAGGTGAGGTTCGCCGTCTCATGGGGCAGCCCCACCGAGTGGGTCCGCAGCGTGGGTTCCGCTGGGCCGCCCTGTGCGGACCGGGCGGTTCCCTACTCCCGTCCGCTGTGGTCGCTGGGGTCGCCGCCACCGGTGCCTCCCCCTCCCGGCGGTACCGGTGGCGGAAGCCCCGGCCCGCCTCCGTGCCGGTAGCCCCCGCCCGCTTCCTCACGGGTATCCCCGGCCCCGCTTCCGGGGCCTTCCTCATTTCGGGCCTATCAGGCCGTACCGGTGATCTTTCAGAAGGTGTTGGTGTTACCCGCCGGGACCCCCTTGACCTGGAAGTTATCTTCCGGTTATCCGTTTGTCCTTGGCAGTTTCCTTCAACTCCTTTGCCGTAAAAGGCCGGAAGGATCACCATGCGCGACTGGAGTCTGTCCAGACGTACCGTCATCGCCGCCACCGCGACGGCGGCCGCCGCCGTGAGCGTGGGTTCGGCGCCCCTGGCCCAGGCCGCGGGCGCGAAGACCCGGCGGGGTGAGAAGTACCTGCGGAACCTCATCGACGAGATGAGTCTGGAGGACAAGGTCGGACAGCTGTTCTCGACCTATGTCTATGGGCGTTCGGCCCTCACCCCCGCGCCCGAGCACGAGGCGCTGAACCTGCGTGACCACGGTGTCCGTAACGCGGTCGAGCTGGTCACCAAGTACCGCCTCGGCGGCATCCTCTATTTCAACTGGTCCCAGAACATCGGCGATCCGTACCAGATGGCGCGGTTCTCCAACGATCTCCAGCGCACCGGACTGGGGCTTCCCAGTCGCGTACCGCTGCTGCTCTCCATCGACCAGGAGCACGGCGGGATCGTCACCCGTATCGGCAAGCCCGCCACCCAGCTTCCGGGGGCCATGGCGCTGGGTGCGAGCGGTTCGCGCTCGGACGCGCGCAACGCCTCGTATATCGCCAACGCGGAGCTGGCGGCGATGGGCATCCTCAACAACTTCGCGCCCGTCGCCGACATCAATGTCAACCCGGCCAACCCGGTGATCGGGATCCGTTCCTTCGGTTCGGACGCCCAGGCGGCGGCCCGGCTGGTCGCCGCGCAGGTCAAGGGGGCGGGCAGCGCCGGGGTCGCGGCCTGCGCCAAGCACTTCCCCGGGCACGGCGACACCAGCGTCGACAGCCACACCGGTCTGCCGCTGATCACCCACACCCGGGAGGAGTGGGAACGGATCGACGCCCCGGCCTTCAAGGCCGCCATCGACGCGGGCATCGACTCGATCATGACGGCGCATATCCAGTTCCCGGCGCTGGACCCGACCAATGACCCGGCCACGCTCTCCCACCCGATCATCACCGGCATCCTCCGCGGTGAGCTGGGCTTCGACGGGATGATCGTGACCGACGCCCTCAATATGAAGGGCGTACGGGAGAAGTACGGCGACGCGCGTGTCCCCGTGCTGGCCCTGAAGGCGGGCTGTGACCAGCTGCTCTTCCCGCCCGACATCGACCTGGCCTGGAACGCGGTCGTCCAGGCGGTCAAGGACGGCGAGCTGACGGTCGCCCGGATCGAGGAATCGGTCCTGCGGATCCTTCGTCTCAAGGACAAGCTGGGGCTCCTCCAGGACCCGTATGTCACCACCCGGGACGTGGAGCGGACGGTCGGCGTCCGTAAGCATCTGACCGCCGCCGAGGACATCGCGAGCCGGACCACCACCCTGCTGGTCAACGAGCGCGGCACCCTGCCGCTCCACCGCCGCCGGGACCGCGATGTGCTGGTCGTCGGCGCCGCTCCGGCCTCCCCCACCGGCACCGACGCGGCCGCCACCGCCTTCCTGGCGGACACCCTCACCGGCTACGGCTTCCGTACGGTGAACCTGACCACCGGCACCGCCCCGACCGCGCTCCAGATCGAACAGGCGGTCGCGGCGGCCGAGGGCCAGGACGCGGTGATCGTCACCACCCACAATGTCTCCGCCACCAGCGCCCAGCGCACCCTCGTGGCCCGGCTGGTCGCCACCGGGGTCCCGGTGATCACCCTGGCTGTCCGCAACCCCTACGACATCTCCCGTTTCGAAGGCGTCGCCGCCTCCCTGGCCTCCTACGGCTGGACCGAGGTCGAACTCCGCGCCGCCGCCAAGGTGATCGCCGGCCGGGCCACCCCCAAGGGCCGTCTCCCCGTGCCGGTCCCGCGCGCCGACGACCCGACGAAGGACCTCTTCCCGATCGGCCACGGTCTGTCGTACAGCCGCTGACCGTACGGAGGAGTACAGGAGGGACGCGACGGCCGTACGGAGGTGAGGTGCGGCCGGAGTGAGCACACCAGGCGGGGACGCGGGCCGCGTTCGCACGACGCGGCGGCGGCTGAGCGGAACCGGGTCGTACGCCGTGCCACCCCGAGCCACCAGCGGCCCCTGGGAGACCAGGGACGCACGGGGGCTCACCGACCGGGGTGGCCGGATGGCCGGATGGCCGCAAGCGCGAGGGAACGGTACGAGGGCCCGGCTCAGGACGGACGCGAGCCAGGGCCCACGGGCCGGATGAGCCCACCCGCACCCCCACCCCCACACCCCCGCGCACACACCCGCGCGACCCGCACCCGCACCCCCACCCGCACGCACACGCGCCCGCACGCCCGCACGCCAAGAGGGCCGCCCCCGCCGCGTGATGCGGCGAGAACGGCCCTCGGGACGGCTCCGGGGAGCCGGTGCGACGCGGTGCGCCGTCAGCGTCAGGGACGCAGGCTCCGCTCGCGCATGAGCTCCTTGCGGTCCTGCTTGTCCAGCTTGGCGTCGAAGCGGGCCAGCGGCTTGGCCTTCTTGACGGCGGCCGGGGCCACGCCCGCCCACTTCAGGATGGAGGCGGTGGCGGCGGCACGGTCGGCGGCGGCCAGACCGGCCACGTTGGCACCGTGGTTGGCGCCGGGCGCGACGTAGACATGGCTGTCACGGTTGCCCTTGCCGACCCGGAACGGCTCCGAGCTCCACGGGTCGTTCTCGCCGTTGACGAACATCATCTGGCGGCCGTGGCTGCGCACCCACTGGTCGACGTCCTTCATGGCGCCCGCCTTGAAGGTCATCGGGATGGAGCGCGGCACGAAGTTGCGCGGCGGCTGGTAGCCGTAGCGGCTCAGACCCTTGAGGTGGGGCTGGGAGATGGTGGGCGCGCCCAGCTCCGTACCGGCCTGGTAGTAGTACGGCGTGTACGGGGTCAGGCCCTGGTCGGTGTAGAAGGAGAAGCCCGCGATCGAGTCGATCGTGTTCCACAGCTCCTGGTCCGTCGCGGTCTTGGCGACCGGGATGGAGTCGCAGTCGGAGGCCAGGCTGTACTGCCAGAAGCCCCAGGCGAAGTCCAGGACGGTGGCCTCGTAGGCACGGTCCAGCGTGCCGACGGTGGTGAAGGTGTAGCCGTTGTCCTTGGCGAACTGGGTGTAGATCTTCTTCAGCGCGGTGCGGCGGATCAGCGCCTCGCGCTCGATGTTGTTCAGCTTGGTGCGGCACTCCTGGGTGCCGACGGTCGCGAAGAACTTGTCGTACGCCTTGTCCTTGTCGTTCTTCGTGTCGTTGGGGGCGACATAGGCGACGACGCCGTCCATGTCACGCGGGTAGAAGCGCTCGTAGTACGTGGCGGTCATCCCGCCCTTGGAGCCGCCGGTGGAGAGCCACTTCTTGCCGTAGATCTTCTTCAGCGCGGTGTGGATCCGGTGCTGGTCGCTGGCGGCCTGCCAGATGTCCAGCTTGGTCCAGTCGGCCGGGCTGGGGCGGGACGGCGTGAAGAATCGGTACTCCATGGAGACCTGGTTGCCGTCGATGATCGCCGTGGGCTCGCTGCGGCGCGGGTTGGTGTTCAGCCCGTAGCCGGAGGTGAAGAAGACGGTGGGGCGGGCCACGTCCTTGTGCAGCAGGGTGATCCGCTGCTGGAAGGTGCCCTTGGACGGCTTGCGGTGGTCCACGGGCTGGGTGTAGTTGAGGACGAAGAACCGGTAGCCCGGATAGGGCTTCTCCTCGATCAGGCTCATGCCCGGTATCGCGAGAATCTGGTCCTTGATGTCCGCGGTGACGGCCGTGACCGCCGCGGGGGCCGCCTGCTCGGCGGCGGTCGCCGCACCTGCCGTGGCACCGGTCGCACCCACGGTGCCGATAAGCATCGCGAGCGGCAACGCTCCTGTGAGCGCCTTGCGCATGAACCCTCCCCTGAAATTTCACTGGTTCGCGGTGAACCTAGCCGGGCCAGGGCCCGCACCGCCAGACCCCCGGGCGAAGTGGTTCTGCCGGACCGGGATCGGATGACGGGACGTGTCACCAGCTCAGAGCGGGTACGAGAGGTCGGGCGCGAGTCCCTGGCACCCCCGCGGAGGCGCTCGCGCACAGCCCCGCCGACGACGCGTCGACGGCCCGTGGGCACCGCGCCCGCGGCTCCTCGGCGCCCCCACGACAGGCTCTTCGACGGCCCCTCGGCGACTCCTCAACGGGCCGTCAGCAGAGGATCCAGCCTGTGGAACCCCCGCCTCCGGCCACCTTCCCGGAAGCACGGACACAGCGGTTGAGGGCGTGCACGGTGACCGGACCGGCGTAACGGGTGAAGCGGCCCGACTCCGCCCGCGCGTGCCCACCGCGCGGCTGGATCGAGACGGACATGGCGCGGCGCGGCCCGGGACGGGCGGCGACGGTCATCGCGCACGCGGACGTCCGCGACTTGTAGACCCGCAGTTGTCCGGTGGAGAAGGAGACGACCTTGGCCAGGCGGCCCGAGCACATCGCGGCGGAGGAGACCGGGGTACCGGCGCGGGGTGCCGCCGAGACGGGCGCGGCGGAGGCGGTCGGAACACCGGGGCTGAGGACGCCGAGTCCGCCGACGGCCATCAGGACGGCGAGGAACGGGACGAGCACCAGTCGCCGGGCGCGCACGGCCCGTCCGGGAGCCTGGCCGCGCGAAACCCCCGCCACCCGCCCGGCATCAGATCCGTAACCCCGCCCAGAACCAGATCCGTAACCCCGCCCGGAACCATAAACGGAACCACGCCCGGAACCGCAACAGGAACAAGAACTGGAACCAGGACCGGAACAAGAGTCCGGTCCGGAACAGGAACCGGAATCAGGGACGCGCCCCGGGTCGAAGCCCCGGCCCCCGCCGCGAACACCCCCGTACCCGCCCGGCTCCCGGTGCGCGACACCCGGCCCCGTACCCGCCCCGCGTCCCGCCGTCCGTCCGGGTGCCGCTCTCCCACTGAGCGCCATGGCGATCCTCTCCCCTGGTCGTGTGCGCCGTACGTGCGTACGTACGACGCCTTGGGGCGACCGCTTGGTTGTCCACACGGAGCACTCTTAACGGGCCCCGTCCCACTGGTAGCCGCGCACACATCCGGGGGCCCGGCGTCCGCGCCCGGCACCCTTCACCGCCGTATCGGCCCACTCACGCTCGTACCGGCCCGTACGCCGCCGTACCAACCCATACACCGCCGCGCCACCGGACTCACACCCGTACCGACACACCCTCGCCCTCGCCCTCAGCCTCGTCCTCGCCGACGAAGGTGCGCCACAGCGTCGCGTAGCGGCCGTCGCGGGCGAGCAGTTCGGTATGGGTCCCGTCCTCCGCCACCCGGCCGTCGGCCATCACGATCACCCGGTCGGCGCGGGCGGCCGTGGTGAGCCGGTGGGCGACGACAAGGGTGGTGCGGCGGCCGGTGAGCCGTTCGGTGGCCTGGTTGACCTGGGCCTCGGTGGCGAGGTCGAGCGCGGCGGTGGCCTCGTCCAGCAACAGCACATCGGGGTTGACCAGTTCGGCGCGGGCGAGCGCGATCAGCTGCCGCTGCCCGGCGGAGAGGTTCCGGCCGCGCTCGGTGACCGCGTGGAGGTAGCCGCCGTCGAGGGTCGCGACCATGTCATGGGCGCCGACCGCGCGGGCGGCGGCCTCCACCTCGGCGTCCCCGGCCCCGGGCCGCCCGTACGCGATGGCGTCCCGGACGGTCCCCGCGAACAGGTACGCCTCCTGCGGCACCACGCCCAGCCGGTGCCGGTAGGCGGTGATGTCCAGCGCCCGCAGGTCCTCGCCGTCGACGGTGACCCGGCCGCGCGTCGGGTCGTAGAACCGGGCGACCAGCTTGACCAGCGTGGACTTGCCCGCGCCGGTCTCGCCGACGAAGGCGACCGTCTGCCCGGACGGTATCCGCAGGTCTATGCCGCGCAGCGCCTCCTCCTCGCCCTGGTAGGCGAAGCCGACCTCCTCGAAGGCGATCTCGCCGCGCAGCCGCTCCACGGTGACGGGCCGGCGCGCCGGGGCGGTGGAGGCGGGCTCGGCGAGCAGCTCCTGGATCCGCCGCAGCGAGACGGCGGCCTGCTGGTAGCCGTCGAAGACCTGGGAGAGCTGCTGGACGGGGGCGAAGAAGAGGTCGATATAGAGGAGGTAGGCCACCAGCGCGCCGGTGGTGAGGGTGCCCGCCTCGATCCGGCCCGCGCCGACGATGATCACGGCCGCGGCGGCCACGGAGGAGAGCAGCTGGACGAAGGGGAAGTAGACCGAGATCAGCCACTGGCCCCGGGTCCGGGCCTGGCGGTAGCTGTCGCTGCCCGCCGCGTACCGCTCGTTGCCCGCGCCCTCGCGGCGGAACGCCTGGACCACCCGGAGCCCGGCGACGGTCTCCTGGAGTTCGCTGTTGACGACGGCGACGCGCTCGCGGGCGAGTTCGTACGCCTTCACGGTCTGCTGGCGGAAGAAGTACGTACCGATGATCAGCACCGGCAGGGTGGCGAAGACGACGAGCGCGAGCTGGACGTCGATCACCAGCAGCGCGACCATGATCCCGAAGAAGGTGACGACGGAGACGAACGCGGTGACCAGACCGGTCTGGAGGAAGGTCGAGAGCGCGTCGACGTCGGTCGTCATCCGCGTCATGATCTTGCCGGTCAGCTCACGCTCGTAGTAGTCGAGACCGAGCCGCTGGAGCTGGGCGAAGATCCGCAGCCGGACCGAGTAGAGCACGCGCTCGCCGGTACGGCCGGTCATCCGGATCTCGCCGGTCTGCGCCAGCCACTGGATGATCACGGTGACGAAGGCGAACGCGGAGGCGGCCCAGACCGCGCCGAGGGCGGCCTGTTCCACACCCTGGTCGATGCCGTGGCGGATCAGCACCGGCAGCAGCAGCCCGGCGCCCGCGTCGATCGCGACCAGCAGCAGACTCAGCCCGAGCGCGCCCCAGAAGCCGCGCAGCAGCATCCGCAGCCTGCCCGCGTCCGCGCCGGTGGACCCGGCGCCCAGGGCGCGGGCCTCGTCCACGTCCGGGGTGTCGTCGGCCGGGGGCAGGGCGGCGACCTGGGCGAGGAGTTCGGGAGTGGCGCCGGGTTCGGCGCGTTCCGGCAGGTCGGCGCGCTCCCACAGCCGGGGGGTGAGCCCGCGTTCGGCGTCGAACTCGGCGTCCAGTTCGTCCCGTACGGTCCGGTCCTCGTCCGGCTCGGGAACGGCGGCCGGGAGATGGCCGGGCGAGACGCCGCCCAGTTCGTCCGGGTCGGTCAGGAGCGCGCGGTAGAGCGCGGACCGCGCGGTCAGCTCCTCGTGGGTGCCGATGTCGGCCAGCCGCCCGCCGTCGAGGACGGCGATCCGGTCGGCGAGGTTGAGGGTGGAGCGGCGGTGGGCGATCAGCAGCGTGGTGCGCCCGGCCATCACCGAGCGCAGGGTCTCGTGGATCTCGTGCTCCACCTGGGCGTCGACGGCCGAGGTGGCGTCGTCCAGCAGGAGGAGGCGGGGGTCGGTCAGCAGGGCGCGGGCGAGCGCGAGGCGCTGGCGCTGGCCGCCGGAGAGGGTGAGGCCCTGCTCGCCGACCGCGGTGTCATAGCCCCGGGGCAGCTCGGTGATGAAACGGTCCGCCTGGGCGGCGCGCGCGGCCGCCTCGATCTCCTCGTCGGTGGCGCCCGGCCTTCCGTACGCGATGTTCGCGCGGATCGTGTCCGAGAAGAGGAAGCTGTCCTCCGGCACCAGCCCGATCGCCGAACGCAGCGAGCTCAGGCTCAGCTCGCGTACGTCATGACCGCCGACCAGCACCGCGCCCGACGTCACGTCGTAGAAGCGGGGCAGCAGCAGCGCCAGGGTGGACTTGCCGCTGCCGGAGGCGCCGACGACCGCGACCGTCTCGCCCTCGCCGATCTCCAGCGAGAAGCCGTCCAGGACGGGCCGCTCCTGGTCGTAACCGAAGGTGACCGCGTCGAACTCCACCGTCGCGGGCGCGGCGGCGGGCAGCTCCTTCGTGCCGTCGCGCAGGGTCGGCTCGGTGTCGATCAGCTCCAGCACCCGCTCCACGCCCGCGCGGGCCTGCTGGCCGACGGTGAGCACCATCGCGAGCATCCGGACCGGGCCGACGAGCTGCGCCAGATACGCCGAGAAGGCGACGAACGTCCCGAGGGTGATCTCACCCCGGGTGGCGAGCCAGCCACCGAGCGCCAGCATGGCGACCTGGCCGATGGCGGGCACGGCCTGGAGCGCCGGGGTGTAGCGGGAGTTCAGCTTGACCGTGCGCAGCCGCCCGGCGAAGAGCCCGCGGCCCGCGGCGCGGAGCTTGGCGCTCTCCTGCTCCTCCTGGCCGAAGCCCTTGACGACCCGGACCCCGGAGACCGCGCCGTCCACGACGCCCGCCACATCGGCGGCGCGGCTCTGGGCGTACCAGGTGGCGGGGTGGAGCCGGGTACGGCTGCGGCGGGCGATCCACCACAGCGCGGGCGCGACGGCGACGGCGACCAGGGTCAGCGGCAGCGAGAGCCACGCCATGATCACCAGCGAGACCAGGAAGAGCAGGATGTTCCCGATGGTCATCGGGAGCATGAACAGCAGGCCCTGGATCAGCTGGAGGTCACTGGTGGCACGGCCGATGACCTGCCCGGTGGACAGCTCGTCCTGGCGGCGGCCGTCGAGCCGGGTGATCGTCGCGTACATCTCGGTCCGCAGGTCGTGCTGGACGTCGAGGGCGAGCCGGCCACCGTAGTAGCGGCGCAGATAGGTGAAGACGTAGACGACGACGGCGGCGGCTATCAGCAGGCCGGTCCAGACGGCGAGCGAGCGGGTCCTGTCACCGACCACATCATCGATGACGACCTTGGTGATCAGCGGGACGAGGGCCATGACGCCCATACCGGCGAGGGAGGAACCGAGCGCGATGATCACATTGCGGCGGTAGCGCCAGGCGTAGCCGGTCAGCCGACGGGCCCAGCCGCGCTGGGCGGGCGCGGCGGGCCGCTCCGGAGCCCGGTCCGTTGTCCGGTCCGCCGCCTGTTCCGCCGCCTGTTCCGTCGCCCGTTCCTCAGGTTCCGCTGGTTTCGCCGCCACGTGGTGCCTCCCGTTTCTCACCTGTCCCGCCGGAAGGCACCAACGCGATACGCAGCGCATTTCATCCCGCCGCAACAATCGGGGCGGCGAGTCGCGGGGGCGCTGGGAGCATGAGAGGCGCGCCTTCGGGCGCGCAGGGGGCGCGCGCCGGGGGACGAGCGCGGGCGCCAGGGCGATGTGCCCCGACACCTCGCCGGCGGTCCGTTCCCTCCCGTACGCGAGGGAACGAGCCGCACCGGGAACAGCGTCGCCCTACCTCAGCACCGGGCCCGCGTCCCGGGCGGCGCGCTCCGGCGTCGCCGGGATGGACTCCTGCGGGACGGCGGGCGGGACGAAGGCGGTACGCGCCGGGGCGGTCGGGTTGAGGGCCTTGTGGATGGCGCGGGCGACGGCCTGGATGGTGTTCACCCCGTCCTTCATCTCCTTGTTGTCATGGGTGAGGACGGTCAGGGTGGTGTCGTGGCCATGGCCGGTGAAAGCGCCGATGCTGTGGACCCGCCACCCCTTGGTCGCACGCGGCACCCAGCCGTTCTTGACGTGCACGGTCGCGGTGGCGGGCACCCCGGCCGGGGTGCCCCAGCGCTGGTCGGGGACGACCTGGTTCATCAGCTTGAGGGCGTAGGCGCGGTTGGCGTCCGTCAGGACGGCGTTCTTGAGGGT
>NZ_JBHVHF010000097.1:0-24819 GCF_042800315.1 Streptomyces sp. NPDC057638 | reverse complement strand
CGACACGGCACGGGTTGCCCCGGTCCCCCGCGCCGGTTGGCTGGGCGTTAAGGGGGTGGACCCCGCCCCCGCCCGTATCCGGCGGGGGCCGGGTCCACGGCCCCGGCCCCCTCGCCGACCCAGGCGCGCGGCCCGGCCCCGGCCCTGTGCGGCCCCGGGGCCGTGAGCCCCGGCCTCCGTGCCCGTAAGGAGCCTGGGCCCCTTCCCCGACCGGTGCGGCGACCCCGCGTTCCCGGTCCCCTCCGCGACCGGTGCGGCGACCCCGCGATCCGGTCCCCTCCCGGTGGACACCCTGGTCCGCCCCTCTTCCGGCCGGACCTGTGCCCCGCGGACTGTGCCCCCGCGGACACGTTCTCCCGTGAGCTCGTTCCCCGTGGACACGTTGTCCCGTGGGCTCGTTCTCCCGTGGCCACGTTCTCCCCCGGTACGTCGTCCGGGGGCGCGCTCCCCCACGCGCGCTCCGCCTTTCCGGCCTGTCATGCGCCACCACAACGGCCCGGAGCTCTCCCCTTCCGAGCACCGCGCCGCGCACCGCCCCGTCAGAGAACCCTCCCACCGACGTAAGGGTTGCCGCTATGTTCCTCGCCGCCGCCACACCACCGCCGGAGGCACCACCGCACACCGGAGGACTCCTCCTGCTGATCGACGGCACGGCCGGTCTGCTGACCGTCGCCGCGCTCGGGATCGCCCTGCTGCTCCTCCTGATCATCAAGGTCAGGCTCCAGCCGTTCGTCGCGCTGCTCGCGGTCTCCATAGCCGTCGGCCTCGCCGCCGGGCTCTCCGTCACCGAGCTGTTCGGCACCATCCAGCGTTCCTCGGTCGAGTCCGTGATCGAGAACGGCATGGGCGGCATCCTCGGCCATGTCGCGATCATCATCGGTCTGGGCACGATGCTCGGCGCGATCCTGGAGGTCTCCGGGGGCGCCGAGGTGCTCAGCACCCGGCTGCTCAACCTCTTCGGGGAGAAGCGCGCCCCGCTCGCGATGGGTCTGACCGGAGTCATCTTCGGTATCCCGGTCTTCTTCGACGTCGGCATCTTCGTGCTCGCGCCGATCGTCTATGCCGCGGCGAAACGATCCGGCAAGTCGATCATCCTCTACGCGATGCCGCTGCTGGCGGGCCTGTCGATGACCCACGCCTTCCTGCCACCCCACCCCGGACCCGTCGCCGCCGCCGGACTGCTGGACGTCTCGCTCGGCTGGGTGATCCTCATGGGCGTGGTGGTCGGTCTGCCCGCCGTCGCCGCCGCCTGGGTCTTCTCCGACTGGATCGGCAAGCGGGTCTTCGTCGAGGTCCCCCAGGACATGCTGGAGGCGGCCGATGACGCCAAGGCGCAGGTCGCGGCCGAGCGCGCCGCCGAGGGACGCACCGACGCCGAGGCGCCGGTGGCGCTGTCGACCGTGCTGTTCATCATCGGCACCCCGCTGGTGCTGATCCTCGCGGCCACCTTCTCCTCGATCGCGCTCGACCCCTCCACCCTCCGCTCGGTGATCGAGTTCTTCGGCAACCCGTTCG
Organism: Streptomyces sp. NPDC057638; assembly: GCF_042800315.1. Classification (NCBI taxonomy): domain Bacteria; kingdom Bacillati; phylum Actinomycetota; class Actinomycetes; order Kitasatosporales; family Streptomycetaceae; genus Streptomyces; species Streptomyces sp. NPDC057638. The sequence continues at coordinate 23,304 of NZ_JBHVHF010000097.1, read as the reverse complement.
TGGCGCTCACCATCGCGCTGATCCTCGCCTACTACCTGCTGGGCGTACGGCGCGGCTGGTCCCGCAAGTCCCTGGAGCAGGTCTCGACCTCCTCCCTCAAGCCGGTCGGCAACATCCTGCTGGTCGTCGGCGCGGGCGGGGTCTTCGGCGCGGTCCTCAAGGCGAGCGGGGTGGCCCAGGCGCTCTCCGACACCTTCGAGGACGTGGGCCTGCCCGTCATCGTGCTGGCCTATCTGATCTCCGTGGTGCTGCGGGTCGCCCAGGGCTCGGCGACCGTCGCCATCGTCACCACGGCGGGCATCGTCCTTCCCCTGGTGGAGAACGCCGACCACTCCCAGGCGTTCCTGGCGCTGCTGATCATGGCCATCTCGGCGGGCTCCATCTTCGCCTCGCACGTCAACGACGGCGGTTTCTGGATCGTCGCCAAGTACTTCGGGATCTCCGAGCGCGACACCCTCAAGACCTGGACGGTCCTGGAGACCGTCCTGTCGGTCGCGGGCTTCGTGGTCGCGGCGTCCCTGAGTCTGGTCGTCTAGGTCGTTTCCCGCGTACGGAAAGGGGCCGCCCGCAGCCGGGCGGCCCCTCACCGTCGTACCGCTAGCAGTACTGGCCCTCCTTGCCGATGGACCGGTACATGCAGTCCGAGTTCTCCAGCAACTGGAGGACGGCGTCCCGGTTACGGCTGGTCTCGCGGTCGATCACCTCGTCGGGCGGGTAGAAACCGCCTCCCGCGGCGCCCCTCGGATACATCTCGAAGGTGTAGCCGAAGATCTTGTGGCTGCCCCAGAGGAAGTCGTCGATCGACCCGTCCGTGATGTACAGATCGCTGGACTGCTGCGGGGTGTAGCCATTGCTGGCCGCCATCTTCTGGCCCACCGCCGCGAAGGCGTTGCGGTCGTCCTGGGTCATGCCCGGCGCGGTGTCGGCGTAGGTGTATCCGTACGGCCAGAGCACCAGCTCGCTGTACGTGTGGAAGTCGATGCCCGTCCTGATCTGCTGCACCCCGCCCACGACCCGGCTGCGGACGAAGTCGGAGACCACCTTGACCTCGGGGGCGGACTCGGCGGCGCGGCCCCGGTAGGTCTCGGACGAGGGCGTGCCCGAGGAACCGCCGCAGCAGCCCCAGCGGAAGTCCCAGTTGCGGTTCATATCGGTACCGACCGCCGTCGAACCGGTGTTGGGCTGACGGTTCTTGCGCCACATGCGGTAACTGCCGGTGGCGATGTCGTACTCGCCGCCGTCCGGATTGAGATCGGGGATGATCCAGATCTCCCGCCCGTTGACCGCGTTGGTGATCCTCGGATCGGTGCCGTAGTCCTCGGCGAACTCCTTGAGCAGATAGAGCGCCATCTCCACCGTGAGGTGCTCACGCGCGTGCTGGTGGTGGGTGAAGAGGACCTCGGGCTCGCTCTCGTCGGTGGCGACATTGTCACTGATCTTGATGGCGACGATGTCCCGGCCCTGATAGCTCTTGCCGATGACCCGCTTGCTCAGGATGGCCGGATTGGCGGCGATCCGCTGGTCGATCGCCGCCGTCATCTCCGCGTAGTTGTGATAGCGGGAGTCGGCGGGCGGGAAGTCCAACGGCCGTACGGTATGACCGTCGCGCCGGTCGGGCGGCGCGGGCAGCGCGGTGACGGTGTGCCCGAGCGCGCGCACCGCGCGGAGCTGGCTCGGTGTGGCGCTGATGACGGTCGAGTGGCCATGGGCCTCATCGATGGAGACCCCGGCCGCGGCGAGCGCGGTCCTGGCCGCGGGCGTGCCCGCGCCCTTCACCTCGTACTGCCTGATCACCTCCTCCGCGGCGGCGACCGGGACCGCCGCCGGAGCACCCGGCTCCGACGGCGCGGCGTTGGCGGTCAGCGGCGCGGCGAGCGCGAGCGCCATCAATACCCCGAGGGCGGCGGCCTTGCGGGAACGACGTGGCATACGGTCTCCCGGTGAGGGTGGGGGGTGCGCGATGCTGTGCGCCATGCTCCGCCCCCGTCATGTACGCGTCAAGATTTTTTGCGGTTCTTCGCCCCCAGGCTCCGCCCGGGGGGACCCCCACCGGGGCGCTGGAGCGGGTGCCTCAGGCTCGACGTGCTCGATCGCTCGTTCCTCGCGATCTCCGCGCGACTCACCTGAAGCACCCGCGCGCCCCTTTGGCTCAGAACCGACCTCGGGTAGGTCGAGTCCTCACACGGAGCTACTCACCGGCAGAGCCTCTTGGGAGAAGCCGGGGCAGCCTTCTTGCGGGCGCGGCGGTTCCCACCGCTTAGTGGGGCGAGCCCGGGTCCCTGTGGAAGGGGCCCGGGCTCGCCTGGGGGGTGGTGGGGGTGTGGAACGGGTGGAGGGCGGGGCCCTCAGGGGGCTACGGCAGGCCCTTCACGTGGGGGCCGACCGCGTTGGACCACGCGTTGCCCGCGTGTGCGTCCCAGTTGGTGGACCAGGTCATCGCGCCCCGCAGCGTCGGGTAGGTCTTGGCGGGCTTGAAGGTGCCGCAGCTGGTGCCCTTGGTGAGGCAGTCCAGCGCCGCGTTGACCACGGCGGGGCTGACGTAGCCGCTGCCCGCGCCGCGCGGCGAGGCGGGGACGCCGATGCCGACCTGGGACGGGTCGAGCCCGTTCTCCAGCTGGATGCAGGCGAGGGCGGTCAGGAAGTCGACCGTGCCGAGGGAGTAGACCCGGCCGTCACAGCCCAGCATGGAACCGCTGTTGTAGTTCTGCATGTTGACGACGGTCAGGATGTCCTTCAGGTTCAGCGCGAGCTTGAAGTACTCCGTGGAGGTCGACTGCATGTCGATGGTCTGCGGGGCCATGGTGAGGACCATGTTGGGGCCCGCCTTGGCGGAGAGCTGGCGCACCGCCTTGGTGAGGTAGGTGGAGTTGATGCCGTGTTCGAGGTCGATGTCGACCCCGTTGAAGCCGTACTCCTGCATCAGCGCGTGGACGCTGTTGGCGAACGCGGTCGCGGAGGCGTCACTGTTGACGGTGACGTTGCCGATCTCACCGCCGACGGAGATGATCACGGACTTGCCCGCGGCCTTCTTCGCGGCGATGTCCGCCTTGAACTCGGCGACGCCGGAGTAGCCGAGCGCCGGGCTGAGGTTGAAGACCAGCTCGCCGGGGGTGGTGGTGGAGTCGGCGAAGGCGACGGCGATGATGTCGTACGCGTTCTGGACGTCCCGCAGCTTCTGGACGGTGGCGCCGTTGTTGAAGTTCTGCCAGTAGCCGGTGACCGCGTGCTTGGGCACGACCGGGTTGGGGATCACTCCGCCGGGGGCGGTCCGGCCGCTGACGGCGGTGGTCTTGGCCGACTCGCCCTTGCTGTTGGTCGCGGCGACCTGGAACTGGTACGCGGTGTTCGCGGTCAGGTTGCCGGCGGTCGCCGAGGTCCCGGTGACCGACTGGACCTTCACACCGTCCTGGTAGACGTTGTAGCCGGTGGCACCGGCGGCGGGGGACCAGTTGAGCGCGATGGTGGACGAGGTGACCGCGCCGACCGCGAGCCCGGTCGGGGTGGGCGGGATCACCGGCTCGGGGCCGGGTCCGTTGCCGCCGCCGTCGGGGCCGAAGACGCTGACGTCGTCGACGTGGTAGGCGGGGGTGCCGTACCAGCCGTGGGTGTAGATGGTGACCGAGGTGGTGCTCGGGCCGGTACGGAAGCTGGTGTTGAGCTGGGTCCAGGTGGAGGCGCCCGGGGTCCAGGTGGAGACATCCGTGGTGCCGGTGCCGCTGGCGCCGAGGTAGGCGTGGCCGCCCTGGGTCCAGGCGCTCAGCTGGTAGGTGGAGTTGGGCTTGACGGCCACAGTCTGGCTACAGCGCGCGTTGTCGAGCCCGGCCGGGGTCGCCTTGAGCGCGCCCGTGCCGGTGCGCACCGGGGTGGAGACGCCCGCTCCCGTACCACCGGAGCACGTCCAGTCGGCGAGTCCTGACTCAAAACCCGCGTTCTTGGCGTTGTTGACGTCGGCCGCCTGCGCGGTTCCTGACATTCCCACGATGGAGAGTCCTGCGCCGAGGGTGAGGGCCAGGGCGCCGCCGAGCCATCGCCCTGAGCGGGTGGTGCGGTCCACGTGCTGCCTCCAGTGGGGGAGTTGGGGGGAATGGGGGGAGAGACGGTGGCCACCGCTGAGGGACACAGTTGGTCCAGACCAATGGGGTTGTCAAGACCTTTGACAGGGATCGGCCCCCGGGGTCGTCCATCGCTTTTCGGCCATACCGATGAGTAAGCCCCCGGGCCCGCACCGGTTCTGGGTGTAAGGGATCGTCAGCCTTTGCTCTGCTTTGCTCCCGGCTTCCTCTGTGCGGAGCGTGTGCGGGGGACGGCACAGTGTTCTGAAAGGTGTTCTCTGCCCCCAAAGTCGTGGATAAAGTGCTCGTGCAGTAGCAGCGAGCAGGACGTCACTGCGGTCACGGGACCCCCGGCGACCGGAGCCGAACGGGGAACCAGCGTGCCGACCGCCATAGCTGTCACCAGCGCAGACCTGGTGCTACCGCCCATGGACCAGCACACGCCCACGGCGGCCGTGCTGGCACCGCCCGACGCGGTGGCGCTGGACGAGTCGCTCGATGAGATGTCCGGGCTGCTGGACCGCCACGGCTCGGTGATCGTGCTCTGCTCGGCCGCGCTCCCCACGCCCCACGAGTACCGCCTCCACACCCTGCGGGCCGTACTGGAGAGCGACCGGATCGCCGTCATCAAGCTCGATCTGCCCCCGCTGGGCATCGCCGTCCTCGCCCGTCAGCTACGGCAGTTGTCGGTCTGCGACTTCGGCCCCGGTGTCGTCGCCTCCGCCGCCCGGCTCCTGTCCCACTACGTCTTCTGCGGTGCGCTGCTCAACTCCGTGACCCGGCTGGACCGGGTGCCGGTCGATCTCAGGTCCCACGCCCGCTCCTGGGTGCCCGGCTCCCAGTTCGCCGTCCTCGCCACCCCCCGGCCCGAGCTGGTCCGGGCGGGCGCCGGACGGCTGACCGGACCCACCTTCCCCACCCGGCTGATCGTCGCCCGAGGCCCCCACTCCGGCGCCGACCGCTCGGAGTGGATCGAGAACGCCCTGGTCCAGGAGTGGCAGCCGCGCGGCATGGAGGAGGTCACCCTCCCCGGGGACTCCCCCGGCTGGTGGGGCACGGCGAAGATGGTCGAGTTCGCCGCCTTCCTGCCGGACATCCCCGTCCTCTACCAACTGGTCTCCTCCGTCCGAAGGGAGCAGTGCACCTGGTGCGGGATCGAACTCATCGGTGACCGCTGCGGCTTCTGTTCGGCCCCACTGGCCCCCCTCCAGCCGGCGGCCCGCGCATCCGGGGCCCCCGCCCGGCCACCGGGCCGCGCCTCCGGCGCCCCGGCGCCGCTCACCCGGGGCACCCCCGCCCGCTGAGCGCGCGAGCCGCCGTTTCGAACAGCCCCGCCGCCCCGGTCGTCAGCAGGGCGCCCTCTCCCCCCGTCCGCCCGTCCGTCGAAGCCCGGCGCATGTCCCCCGAACGAGGTTGCCCCGCCCATGAATGCACGCCAACGCCGTGGTGTTCTGCTTCTGGCCCTCTCGCTGCTCTGTGCCATCGGCGCCTTCTTCGGCGTGATATCCGTGGTCAACGATGTGAACTCCAAGGTCGGACCCGAGGTGACCGCCTATCGGCTGAAGACCGATGTGGCCCCGTACACCGCACTGCGCGTCCAGCAGTTCGAGAAGGTCTCGATGCCCAGGCGGTGGCTCTCCGAGAGCGCGGTCACCGATCTCTCCGTGGTCCGGGGGAAGATCGCCGTCACCCGGCTGCGCAAGGGATCCCTGCTCCAGGACGACATGATCGTCAAGCGGCCCGAACTGGCCCCCGGGGAGCAGGAGATCGCGATCATGATCGACGCGGCCACCGGAGTGGCCGGAAAGATCACCCCCGGCGATCTGGTGAACATCTTCGCGACCTTCGCCGGACGGACCAACCGCGACCCCGACCAGTCCCGGATCATCGTCCCCAACGCCAAGGTCATCGACGTGGGACGGCTCACCCCGCTGGAGGCCAAGCGGACCAGCCAGGGCTCGGTACGCCGCGAGGCCGTACCGATCACCTTCGCGCTGAACACCACCGACGCGCAGCGGCTGGCCTACGCCGAGTCCTTCGCCGAGAACGTGCGCCTCGCCCTTCTCGCCAAGGGCAGCCCCTCGACCCTGCGCCCCGGCGACTCCACGTACACCCTCGGCGAAGACAAGAACAGGTGAGGACCGTATGACCACACGTATCCTCCCGGCCGTCGGGGAAGCCGACGCGGCCCGGTCCATCACCACCCTGCTCAGCCAGCTCCCCGACGCGGAGCCCGCGGCGCCCGTCGTCGACTCCACCGCCCTGCTGGACCTGCTGGCCCGGCTGGCCGCCGAGTCACTGGACGAGCTGCCGGAAGTCGTCCTCGTCCATGAGCGCATCGGGCCGGTGCCCGCGCTGGAGCTGATCCGCGAGGTCGCGCTGCGCTTCCCCGCCGTCGGTGTCGTCCTGGTCACCGTGGACGCGGGCCCCGGCCTCTACTCCGCGGCCATGGACTCCGGCGCGCGCGGGCTGGTCGCCTTCCCCCTCTCGTACGAGGAACTGGCGCAGCGGGTCCAGTCGGCGGCGGGCTGGTCCACCGGCGTACGGCGCCATCTGGGCCACAGCGGTGACATGCTCACCGGCCCCGGCGGGACCGTCGTCACCGTCAGCGGCGCCAAGGGGGGCGTGGGCACCACCGTCACCGCCGTCCAGCTCGCGCTCGCCGCACAGGCGTCCGGCCGCAGCGTGGCCCTGGTCGACCTCGACCTCCAGGCCGGGGACATCGCCTCCTATCTCGACGTCCAGTTCCGCCGTTCGATCGCCGATCTCGCCGGGATCCAGGACCTCGCCCCCCGGGTGCTCCAGGAGGCCCTCTTCGCCCATGAGTCCGGGGTCGGACTGCTGCTGGCGCCCGCCGACGGGGAGCGCGGCGAGGAGGTCAACGAGCGCTCGGTACGCCAGATCCTCAGCGCCCTGCGCCACCGCCACGAGGTCGTCGTCATCGACTGCGGCACCCAGATGACCGCCGCCAACGCCGCCGCCGTCGAGATGGCCGACACCACGCTGCTGGTCACCACCCCCGACGTGGTCTCGGTCCGGGCCGCCAAGCGGATGGTCCGGCTCTGGGACCGGCTCCAGATCCGCAAGGCGGAGGAGACCGTCACGGTCGTCAACCGGCACACCCGGGCCACCGAGATCCAGCCCCCGCTGGTGGAGAAGATCACCGGGACCCGGGTCGCCCGTACCGCCGTCCCGGCCGCCTTCAAGGAACTCCAGCCCGTCCTCGACGCGGGCCGGATGCAGGACCTGGAGGCCAAGTCCACGGTGAAGCAGGCGCTGTGGGGCCTGGCCGCCGAACTCGGCCTGGTCCACACCGTCGAACCGGAGCCGAAACAGGGCCGGTTCCGGGGCGACCGGGGTTCGATCGGTCTGCGGCGGGCACGGTCGAGATGACACCGGTGAGGGGGCGCGGAACCATGGCGATCCAGCGACACCCGGCCCATCCGATCCACCCGGACGGCCACGCCCGGGGCGCGGCGGCGGCCACGCGGGGCGCGGCGGTCGGGACGCGCGCTACCGCCGTACGGATGCGGGGCGCGGCGGTCCGGACGCTGAGCACCGTCGTACGGATGCGAAGTGCCGCTGTACGGATGCGGAGTACGGCCGTACGGATGCGGTGCGCGGTGCCGCGGGGCGGGGACGCGGTGCCGCGGATCGCCACGGCGGTACGGGGCGGGGGTGCCCGGACGCGCCCGCGCCGACTCCGTACGGCCCTGCCCTGGCGCGACGACCGGGGACAGGCCGCGATCGAGTTCACCGGCACCGTCCCCGTCATCCTCGCCACCCTCGCCCTGCTGTGGCAGACCGCCCTGGTCGGCTACACCTTCGTCCTCGCCGGGAACGCGGCGGACGAGGGCGCCCGCGCCGGAGCCGTCGGCGGACCCGCCGCCTGCCAGGAGGCGGCCGTCGACAAGCTGCCCGGCGCCTGGCGGGACGGCGGGGTGAGCTGCTCCGAGGAGGGCGACCTGGTGCGCGCCGAGGTGAACCTGTCGGTCCCGGTCCTCTTCCCCGGCACGCTCCAGCTCGACCTCAGCATCCCGGGCGAGGCGGCGGCCCCCCGGGAGTACCGCGAGGGGGCCGCCCCATGATCCGGCGTAACGGCATCCGGCGTACGGGCGACCGGTGTGACGGCGCCCGGCGTACGGGTGATCCGTGTGACGGCGCCCGGCGCGCCCACGCCCGGAGTCGGGACGACCGGTGCCACGACGTCCGCCAGGTCGGTATCCGGCGCACCGAGGACCGCCGGATCGGCACCTGGTCCCCGGCCCGGCTTCCGGCCCGGCTCCTCGCGCGCCGCGCCGCCGCCGCGCAAGTCCCGCGCGGCCAGGCCGCCCTGGAGTACGCGGGGGTCATCGCCCTGCTGCTCTTCGTGGGGCTCGCCGCGCTCCAGCTCGGCATCGTCGCCTACACCGCCCAGCAGGCGGGGACGGCGGCGCGCGCCGCCGCCCGTACCGCCGCCATGCCCGACGGCGAGGGCCGGGGCGTCGCGGCGGGGGAGGCGGCGATGAGCGACTGGCTCGTGGACGGCGCCGACATCAGCGCCCCGGACTGCGGCGGCGACCAGATCACGGCGACGGTCACGGTCGAGGTCCCGGCGCTGCTGCCGGTGCTCGACTTCGGAGCGGCGAGCCGGAGCGTCACGATGCCCTGCGACGGGCCATGACCGGGCCGGGGAGGGCGCAACATGCCGGGGCGGCCCCTACCAACGCCAACGCCAACGCCAGGGCCAGGGCCAGGACCAACGCCGGGGTCGGGGTCGCCGGGTGCCCGGGCACGGTCGGGGGCGCGGGTCGCAGGGGCCCCGCCGGGTCCGCCGGGTGCCTTGTGCCTGCCGTGTCCGCCGCGCCCGCCGCCCCCGCTGGTTCCCTCGCGCCCGCCAGGCGCCCCGGGAGCGCACCCCGCCCCGGAAGCACCATCCGCACCAACGCCGCCGCCGTCCGCGCCACCGGCCCGGACCGTCGCGCCCGCGAGAGCTGGGAGAAGAGCACATGAGCCTGCGGGCGCGCGTCAGCAATCCCGAACCCGTCAACGGACACGGTGAGGAGAACCGGCTCGTCGGCATCTACCGGGCCAAGCTCCTGGAGGAGATCGACCTCGCCGAGATGTCCGCCCTGGCCGCCGCCGACCGCCGGGCCCGGCTGGAGCGGGTGCTCGGTCACATCATCAGCCGGGAGGGGCCGGTCCTCTCCACCGTCGAGCGCTCCCGGCTCATCCGCCGGGTGGTCGACGAGGCCCTGGGCCTGGGCATCCTCGAACCCCTCCTTGAGGACGCCTCCATCAGCGAGATCATGGTCAATGGGCCGGAGCAGGTCTTCGTGGAGCGCGGCGGGCGCCTGGAACTGCTGCCGCTGCGGTTCTCCTCCACCGAGCAGCTGATGCAGACCATCGAGCGCATTGTCTCCACCGTCAACCGACGGGTGGACGAGGCCAACCCGATGGTGGACGCCCGGCTCCCCTCCGGGGAGCGAGTGAACGTGATCATCCCGCCGCTCTCCCTCAGCGGCCCCATCCTCACCATCCGGCGCTTCCCCCGTGCCTTCACCCTCCATGAGCTGATCACCGTCGGCTCACTGGACGAGCAGATGACGATGCTGCTGGCCGGGCTGGTGCGGGCCAAGTTCAATGTGATCGTCTCCGGTGCCACCGGTACGGGGAAGACCACGCTGCTCAACTCCCTCTCCGGGCTGATCCCCGAGGGCGAGCGGATCGTCACCATCGAGGACTCCGCCGAGCTGAGGCTCCAGCAGTCCCATGTGATCACCCTGGAGAGCCGCCCGGCCAACGTCGAGGGCAAGGGCCATGTCACCATCCGCGACCTGGTGCGCAACTCCCTGCGTATGCGCCCCGACCGGATCATCGTCGGTGAGGTCCGTGGCGGGGAGACCCTCGACATGCTCCAGGCGATGTCCACCGGCCATGACGGCTCCCTCGCCACCGTCCACGCCAACAGCGCCGAGGACGCCCTGATGCGGCTCCAGACCCTGGCCTCCATGTCCGAGGTGGAGATCCCCTTCGCCGCCATCAAGGACCAGATCAACAGCGCCGTCGATGTGATCGTCCAGCTCACCCGGCACGCCGACGGCTCCCGCCGGGTCACCGAGATCGCCGTCGTCGACTCCTACGGCCGCGAGGAGTACCGCATCGTCTCCGTCTGCCGCTTCCACGCCCAGCCGATGTCCTCCGACGGACGGATCCACGGCCACTTCGCCTACTACCCGGTACCCCGGAGGATCGCCGAACGGCTCTATCTCAAGAGCGAGCCCCTGCCGCTGGTCTTCGGGGTCGCCGAGCACGAGGAACAACTCGTCGTCCGCAAACCCGCCGTCTGACCCGGCTGACCCGACCGGCCCCGCCAGCCCCGCCGATCAGCTGCCCCATCGCCCCGACCGCCCCGCCGGACCTCCGGCCCAGGACCCCCATCGCCCCGACCGCCCCCGCACCGCGCCGACCCACCGACCCCACCCGGCCGCGCCGGACCATCCGCCCCGCCGGCCCCGTATCCGCCGCGAAGGACCCCGTGCCGCCGCGAAGACCACCGCCCTGTGGCCCCACCGCCCCCCGTCGAGACCCACGCAGAAGGTTCCCCGCCCGAGATGGACAACCTCACGCTACTGACCGTCGGCGTCACCCTGCTCGCCTGTGTGCTCGGCGTCGCCGGGGCGCATGTCTACTCCTCGGGGCGCGCCCAGCGCCAGGCCCTCGTCGCCCGGATGTCACAGACCGGGCAGACGCCGCTGCCCACCGGGCGGCGGCAGCGGTTCGCCGGGCTGGACCGCAGACTCCGCGCGACGCGGGCGGGACGGCGGCTGGAGCGGGAGATCACCGCCACCGGGCTGGATCTGACCGCCGGGGAGTACACGGTCTACGTCGCCACCACGCTGCTGGCGCTCTACTTCACCATCGGCGCGGTCTTCGCCCCCTTCTTCGGCCTGCTCGCCGCCGTCGCGGGCCTCTGGGGCGCCCGGTCCTTCCTGCGCTGGCAACGGGCCCGGCGGACGGAGGCCTTCATCAACCAGCTGCCGGAGCTGACCCGGGTGCTCGCCAACGCCACCCAGGCCGGGCTCGCCCTGCGCACCGCGCTCGCCATGGCCGCCGACGAACTGGACGACCCGGCCGGATACGAACTCTCCGTCGTCGCCGACCAGCTCGCCCTCGGCCAGTCCATCGACGACGCCCTCGGGGTCCTCGCCGACCGGCTGCCCTCCCGGGAACTGATCGTCCTCGTCACCACCCTGATCCTCGCCAACCGGGCCGGTGGCCAGGTCGTGACCTCGCTGCGCAACCTCACCCAGACGCTCGAAGAGCGCAAGGAGACGCGGAGGGAGGTGACCACCATGCTCTCTCAGATCAAGGTCACCGCCCTCGCGGTCCCCCTGCTGGGCCTCGGCTTCCTGCTGATGATCAACACCATGACGCCCGGCGCGCTGGACAAGATGACCGGCTCGGTCACCGGCCAGATCGCCACCGTCACCGCCTTCGGGCTCTACGCCCTCGGCGCCGTCCTCATCCGCCGCTTCTCCCGCATCCAGGTCTGAGAGGACGGCCATGGGACTGCTGCTCGCCCTGCTGCTGGCGATCTCCGTGTACGGGATCTTCCACGGCGTACGGATGTACCGCGCCGACGCCCGCCTCCCCGGCGACCTCGCGCTCGCCCTGGAGGTCGGCGCCACCCGCACCACCGCCGTCGGCTCCGGCATCGACCGGATCGGCATACGCTACGCGCCCGCCGTGCTGCGGCTGATGGGGCCCCGGCGGGTCGACTCGCTGCGACGGCGCCTGGACATGGCGGGCAACCCCGGCGGTATGACCGTGGACCGCTATGCCGCCCGCCGTGCCGTCTACGGTTTCCTCGGGGTGCTGGCGGCGCTGTCCATGCTCGCCCGGGGCCAGTTCGCCGTCGCCGCCTTCGCCCTGGTCTTCGGTCTGTTCTGGACCGATGTCATCATCCGCGCCGCCATCCGCCGCCGTCGCGCCGACATCGAGCGCACCCTGCCGGACTTCCTCGATGTGCTCGCCGTCGTCGTCTCCGCGGGCCTCGGCTTCCGGCAGGCCCTCGAACGCGTCGCCGACAAGTACGAGGGCCCCTGGTCCGACGAGCTGAGGATCACCCTGCGCCAGATGGACATGGGAGTCAGCCGCCGCGACGCCTTCGACCAGCTGCGCCGCCGCAATGACTCCGAGCAGGTGTCGATGTTCGTCACCGCGCTCCAGCAGGGCGAGGAACTGGGCGCCCCGATCGTGGAGACCCTGATCCAGATCGCCACCGACATGCGCCGCACCGACGCCCAGAACTCCCGGCGCGACGCGGCCCGCGCCGTGCCCAAGTCCACGCTCGTCGTCACGCTGATCATGCTTCCGGCGACCATGATCCTGATCGTCATGAGCTTCTACTACGGCTCCGGGGTCGACCTCGGCGACGTCCTCGGCGGATGAACCACGACGGCGGAACCAGGCGCACCAGCGGAATCACAGGTACGAGGGAGGCCAGAGAGGCCAGAGGTAAGAGCGGGACCAGCCAGATCAGCCGGAGCGCCCGGCCCCCGGCACCAGCAGCCCACGGGAGGTGACCCATGGCACCGCGCCCCAGCGCCCCGGACGACCCCGCCACCCCCGCCCTGCTCGGCGCGGGCGCCACCGGTGACCCTCCCGACGACCCGGCCGCCCCCTCCCTGCCGATCCAGGTGAACGCCCTCCAGGCGCTCTGCCGCCAGGTCCTCGGCTTCCGGCTGGCGATGACCGTGCTCGCCACGCCCTTCGCGCTGGCGGGAAGCCGCCCCGGCGCCGCGACCTGGCTGGTGGGCTCGGCCGTCCTGGTCACCTTCATGACCTCCTACGCGCTGCTGCGCGACTGGGAGCGGTTCGGGCCGATATTGCTGCGCCACCCCCCGCTGCTCGGCGCCGACATGGCCTTCGGCGCGCTCCTGCTGGTCACCGCGACCCCCGGCTCCACCCTCGCGTATGTCACCATCTGCACCCCACTGCTGGCCGGACTCGTCTACGGCTGGCGGGGCGCGGCCGTCTTCGCGGTGCTCCAGTCGCTGATCGTCGCCGGGGCGCACGCCGTCCACCCGGGCGGCGAGGACGGGTTCGCCGCCCTGCTGCTGCCCGGCATCTGTGTGCTGACCGGCGCCGTCGGCGCCACTCTGCGCCGGTTCGTGCTCGGCTTCGGCGCCGCCAGCCAGGCGCTCACCGAGGCCCGCGCCCGGCTCGCCGTCGCCGGGGCTGTGGAGCGCGAACGCGCCCGGCTCGCCCGGGAGATGCATGACTCCGTCGCCAAGACCCTGCACGGGCTGGCCCTCGCCGCCGACGGCCTCGCCGCCCGCGCCGGACGGGCGGATCCCCGCGCCGTGCGCGACCAGGCCGAACTCGTGGCCCGCGCCGCCCGCAGGGCCGCCGCCGAGTCCCGGGAACTCCTCGCCGACCTGCGCCGCGACTCCGGCCTCGGCGGCAATGGCGCGGAGGGCACAGCAGGCGCGGAGGGCGCGGCAGGCATCGACATGAGCGCCGAGCTGCACGCCCGTACCGCCGACTTCACCCGGCGCAGTGGGATCAGCGCGGTCTTCCGCGAACGCGGCGAGACCCTGCCCGCCGTGCCTCGCGCCGTCGCCCGCCATGCCCTGACGATCGCCGCCGAGGCGATGGAGAACGCCCACCGCCATGCCCGGCCCGCCCGGGTCGAGGTCAGCGCGGGCGTGATCGGCGAGGTCCTGCGGATCAGCGTCCGCGACGACGGCCCCGGCCTTCCTCCGGGCATCTCGCTCGAAGGGCTCCGCCGCAGCGGCCACTTCGGGCTGGTCGGCATGGTGGAGCGGGCGGCGGCCATCGGGGCGCGGATCCGCATAGGACGCGGCGGGGCGGCGACCGGCACCGAGGTCCGCCTCGAACTGCCGGTCGCCGCCCTGCGCCCCGCACCCGAGTTGCCGCACCCCACCTGACCGCCCCCGTAATCCCCGTAACCCGTCTCACTCCTTCCCCACGATGACCGACAGGAGGCCGCGGCCATGCCGGACCAGCGCCCGCCCGCGACGGGAGGCACGCCCCCGCCCGCCTTTCCCGACCACCCCGCGCCCCCACTGCTGCGGTTGGTCGTCGCCGACGACAACCCGGTCGTCCGGGCGGGTCTGACCGCGCTGCTGGAGGGCCGGGCCGGCCTCACGGTCGTCGCGACGGCCGCCGACGGCCGCCAGGCGTACGAGGCGGCCGTGCGCCACCGCCCCGATGTCGTCCTGCTCGATGTCCGCATGCCCGGCGTCGACGGACTGGCGGTCCTGCCACACCTGGTGCGGCTCGCCCCGGTGCTGATGACCACCTACAGCAGGGAGAGCGAGATCGTCCATCGGGCGCTGCGTCTGGGCGCGGGCGGCTATCTCGTCCACGGCGAGTTCACCGCCGACCAACTGGTCGACGCCGTCCACGATGTACGGGCGGGCCGGGCGGCGCTCTCCCACTCCGCCTCCGGCGCGCTGCTGGCGGAGGTCCGGCGGCGGACCAGCGGCGATAATTCGCATTCGGAACCATCTGACAGGGCTCCGGAGCCATCCGCTCCGACTCCCCGAGCTCATGCCATATCCCGTTCCACGGCCCGGTGGAGGCCGGGCGGTGGCAGAGGGGAATCCGTTCTTCGGTCTTCGCTTTCGCAAGCGAATGTGGGACATTCGTCACGGGAGCCCTCCCTCGTGGCGGGGCCACGCGGAGTGATCGCCGAGCTGAGCCAGCGGGAGGGGGAGGTGATGGGGCTGATCGCCTCGGGCCTGACCAACCAGCAGATCGCCGCCTCCTGCTTCATCACCCAGAAGACGGTCAAGAACCACATCAACCGCATCTTCGCCAAGCTGAACGCGGGCAGCAGGGGCGAGGCCATCGCCCTCTGGCACGGCCTCGCCCGAGAGCGGGACCAGCGGCACCACGGCAGCCAGGGCGACCAGGGCACCACAGAGCACGAGGGGGCGGCACGGCCGTGAACCCATCACCACCCACCGCCGGATCCTCCGCTTCCGAGCCCTCCATGCCGCTTTGGGCCCGCCGTTGGGCCCCGAGGCCCATTCCGGACGGCCTTCCCCCGGCGTACATTGCTGACGCCGTCCCCCACACCGGCCAGCGCGTTTCCGGTACGGCGGACGGCGCCATGGACTCGTACGAGCCGACCGGCGGGCGCGCCGTCGGAGCCGGAGGGGAAGACAATGCCGAACGTGACGCTGAAGGCGGCGGCCAGGGCCCGGGTGCATCTGACGACCTGGACGGCGAGCCGGGTGCGGGCCGCCCGCGACTCCCGCGACCGGGGACAGGGCGCCGTCGAGTACGTGGGCGTGATCGTGCTCGTGGCACTGATCATCGCGGCCCTGGTGGGCTCGGGCGTGGCGGACGACATCGCCAACGGGCTGCGCGAACAGGTCAGCAAGATCCTCGGCGGCGGCGAGTAGGACGGATCGGCCGGGCGCTCGCCCACGGCGGGCGCGAGTCAGGGCAGGCGGCCCCCATCTATGTGGCGATGGTGGCCAGCCTCCTCTTCCTCGCGCTCGCCTTCTTCGCGGTCGGACAGGCCGGGGCCACCCGCAACGGCGCCCAGTCCGGTGCCGACGCCGCCGCGCTGGCGGCGGCCCGCGAGTCCCGTGACGCGTTCGGCGACGGCTTCCTCGACCGGCTGACCGACCCGGACTTCGCGGACTTCCTGCGCGAACTCTTCGGCGGCGATCTCGGCGGACTCCTCGGCGAGCTGCTCGGTGACCCCGCCGCTCCCTGTGCGGCGGCCGGGCGTCTCGCGGCGGCCAACGGCGCCGAGATCGGGGACTGTATCGCGCTCGCCGACGGCCGCTGGGGCTATACCGTCGCCGTCACCTCGGGGGAGCCGGTGGGGGACACCATCCTGCCCGGCACCGAGGGGCTGCACGCCAACACCACCGCCACTGCCGTGGTGGAGTCCCGCTGTGACTTCGAGGAGGCCGACGAGCCGCCTCCGTTCCCGGGCGACGGCGGCGAGGGCGACGGCGGCGAGGGCGATGGGGACGGCGGGGAGGACCAGGAGCCGGGCACACCGCCGTCCCCGTCGACCCCGTCGTCACCACCGGTCCTCGGCACACTTCTGTGTGAGGACGGAGAGAGCTTCGAGCTCGACCCCGAGCGGCCGGACGGGCTCCCCGACATGTCCGACCTCTTCACCGTCCGGCTGGACGTGGACTGACCGACCGCGACCCAAGACAAAGGAACAGCACTGATGAGCATTCGGCACGGACTGGAACCCCGTGAAGGCGTGAGAGTCACGAGAGTGGTGGGAGCCGCTCTGGCGGTGGCGGCGCTGTCGCTCTCCCTGACGGCGTGCGGCGGTGGCGGCGACGGCGGGGACGGTGCCAAGAACCCGGACCGGAACAGCACGTCGGCAGGTGCTCCGCGCTCGCCCGAGCAGCCGGCGGCCGAGGGCACGCAGGACGTGTCGGAGACGGGCCGGACTCTGGCCACGGTTAATGGGAGCAACGGGTTCCGGGTCACCTTTCGTGAGGTGGAACGGGACAGCGGAGGCTTTCTGACGCTCTCCGGAGTGATCGAGAACATCAGTGGGAAGCGCCAGTTGCCGCCGGTCCAGTGGAGCGGCCAGGAGACGCAGGTCAAACGGACCGGCCCCTCACTGGGCGGGATCACCCTCGTCGACAAGCCCGGCAAGAAGCGCTACTACGTCCTGCGGGACACGGACGGATATCCGCTCACCACCACCGGGCTGAGTGCCTTCGCCGCCGGGCAGAGCGTGGACTTCTTCGCCCAGTTCCCCGCGCCGCCCGAAGGGACCAGCGCCGTAGACGTGCAGATTCCGCTGATGCCCACCGCGACGATCGAGCTGTCCTGATGGGGGGCGCGACCGAGGGGCGCCGGGTGCGCGACCGCCGTCCGATGGCGGTCTCCGTCGCCGTCGTCCTGCTGGTGACCGGGCTCCAGCTGGGGGGCGCCACGACCGTGGCCGCCGACAACCCCAGCGTCCCGCCGGGGACCGAGCCCAGCACCACGCCGGCGCGGATCGACGCCACCAGCCCCGGGCTCCAGATGCGCGACGGCGCCACGCTGGCCGCGGCGCGGGTGCTGGACATCGTCTCCATCGTGGAGACCGAGGGCGGTGAGGAGCGACGCGAGGAGACCCGTACCTCGCTGAAGTTCGCGCTCCAGGCCGAGGTGCTCTTCGGCAAGGACAGCGCGCGGCTCACCGCCCAGGCCAACAGCCGTATCTCCGCCATCGCGGCCGAGATCCGCGAGCACCGGGCGCAGCGGATCCGGGTCTTCGGCTTCACCGATGACCTGGGTACGTACCAGCACGGCATGGTGCTCTCCCGCAACCGTGCCGACGCCGTCCACGGCGTCCTCAGCGACCAGTTGAACGACCCCGGGATCACCTACGAGGTCCGGGGCTACAGCGAGGACTATCCGATCGCCGACAACTCCAGTGAGGAGGGCCGCCGCAAGAACCGCCGGGTGGAGGTCTCCTTCCCGACGGGCGGCGGTTCCTGACTGACCCATGGTCAATCCTCTGTGACCTCGGATATACAGAGCGCGGTCGGCTCCGCAGTACGCTGCGGGCCGACTGATCGGTCACGGGGCTGAGGAGCGCGCGGATGAGGCGGGGCGGGGCGTCGGTGAGGGCCCTTGGGCGGAGCCCGTGGCGAAGGCGGCTGATCGGCTTACTCGTCCCGGCCCTGCTCGCCGCGCCGTCACCCGACGGCGCCTCGGAGGGGACCGGGTACGAGCGGTCCCGGGCCGCCGCGCAGGCGGGGCGCGCCACCGCGCCGGACCCCGCCCCGGGGCGAGCCGGGCCACCCGGGCGCGTCCCCGTCGCTCCACCGCCGCTCGCCGGGGCAAGCGAGCCCGTCCAGCCGTCAGGGCGGGGAAACGGCCGCGTTCAGCCGTCGGCGTGGGGAGATGACCCCGTTCAGCGGCCCGCCCGGGCGGCCGGGCCCCTCCGCTTCCCCGCCCGGAGCGACGAGCCCGCTCGGTCCTCCGGCTCCCGGGCCGGATCCCTCGCCCGTGCTGTCTCCTCGGCCGGATCCCTCGCTCGTGCTGTCTCCTCGGCCGGATCCCTTGTCCATGGTGTTTCCCCGGCCGGGTCCCTCGCACAGGCCACCGCCCCCGCCCGGTCCCTCGTCCGTGCCGCCGCCCCCGCCTGGCCCCTCGGCTATGAGACCGCGCCGGACGCCCGTCCGGTGAACGGTGCCACCGCTCCCGGGCAGGACGAGCCCCTGCTGACCCCCGGCACCTACAGCGATGTCATCTCCTCCGGTGAGCGCCGCTCCTACCGGGTACGGCTCGACGCGACCTCCAACGCCTATGTCTCCGCCGTGCTGGTGCCCCCGCCCGGGGCCGCCACCGCGCCCGGGGACGGTGTCCGGGTCGCCCTGCGCGACAGCGGCGGGTTCACCTGTTCCTCCCGTAACTCCATCACGCTCGGATCCGGCGCCCCGGGGCCCGTCGCCGACTACTCCACCCGCCGTATCGAGCGCGGGCGGCAGTGCCAGCGGGCGGGGGAGTACCAGTACACCGTCGAATGGCTCGGCTCCACCCGGCGGACGACCGCCATCGACTGGCGGGTGGAGCTGCGGTACATGGTCGAGCCCGGACTGCGCGGTGACGCGCCCGTGCCGTCGGCGACGCCGTCGCTGCCCGAACACGATCCCGAGCATCTGCGGGGCACACCGAAGGCGACCCGGGGCGGAACCGGTTTCAATGACGCGCCGGCCCTCGGCCGGGGGCTGTGGCGGGACGCGCTGGCGCCGGGTGAGACCCGCTTCTACCGGGTGCCGCTGGAGTGGGGGCAGCAGCTCTTCCTCGACGCGGAGTCCGGGGCGGCGAGGGTGCCCGACGGGACCCGGCTGACGCTCTTCAACACCGCCCGGGGCTTTGTCGAGGACGTCCGGGCCGACGGTACGGACCGCTCCGCCGGGCTCCGGCTGGGCACCGTGCCCACCGCCTTCGCCAACCGGAGCCTGCAACAGGACGACCACACCGCGATGCGGTTCTCCGGCTGGTACTACGTGCGGCTCTCCCTCGGCCCGGAGGCCGGGCGGCCGTTGCCGGTCACCCTGCGGGTGGATATCGAGGGAAAGCCGGTCAAGGGTCCCGCGTACGACGGTGACCCGGTCGCGGCCGGGTTCGGGCTCAGTGACGAGGAGCGCCTCGCGGTGCCGAGGGGCGGCGGCGAGGGTGTGGGCGGGTCCGGCGGCCGGGGCACGCTGCTGACCGTCGTCGGCTACTCCGGTGTCGGTCTGGGCACCGTCCTCACTCTCGGGCTCGCCGTATGGACCCTGTCCAGCCGTCGCCGGACCGGGCGCCACGCGTCGTAGGCGGCGCCGCCCCGCGAGGAGCGGGCGCCGCACGGAGACCGCCCCGCCGTCCGTCCGCCGGCTGGCCTCGATCACGGTTCGCTGTCCACGGATTGGCCTTGACCCGCGGTCCGCCGGTTGGCTTTGACCCACGGTTCGCTGTCCACGGGCTGGCCTCGACCCGCCGTCCGCCGTCCGCCGTCCACCATCCGCTGGCCGCGTCCGGTCAGGCCGTTCGCCCGTCGGCCCTGACCCACGGTCCACCCGTCCAGCCGTCCAGCCGTCCAGTCGTCCAGCCGTCCACGTGTCTGCCCGTCACCCCGTCCGCCCAGGACCCGGCCCCGCGGACCGCCTGCTACGCCTCCGGTGTGACCCGCAGCGCGGTGCCCGGCCGCACGCCCCAGCGGGCCATGGCGCCCGCCGCCGACTCCAGGACGTGCCGCGCGCGGAGCCGTGGCGCGCCCAGCCGTCCGGGCACCATGGTCCGTACCGTCAGAACGCGCAGCTCACGGTCGAGATGGGCCACGTCGATGGCGAACCGCATCCCGAAGGTGTGCACGCTGCCGCACGGGGTGAGCAGCAGCGCCCCCTCGATCCCGTCCCGGCCCAGCAGCCCGCGCCGCCGACTGCCGTAACTGGCCGCTATCCACAGCGGTACGGGCTCCTCGCGCCCCGGCACCCACAGGGTGGCCCCACCGTCGTGCCAGCGCCGTCGCGTTCGCCTCATGGCGGCACCGTAGCGTGGGTCCCTGGGCCCACGACCGGGCGCGGGACCAGCGCCTACCCTCGACGCCGTGTACGCCGATGTCTCGCTGATCGCCGCCGCCCTCTGCTGGGGGGCCGCCGTGGGCTCGCTGGCGCCCCGGGCCGTCTACCGGCTCTCCGTCGAACCGGACGAGGCGTGGCGTGACCGGTGTCCCGCCGGTCACCCCTTCACCGGGCCCGCGCGCGGCTGGCTGGGGCTCACCCGTTGTGCGCCGTGCGCCCCGCCCAGGGCGCCGGTCCGGGCGCAGGCCGGTCCCCCCGCCGTCACCGCCGTGGCCTGCGGGGTGCTCGCCGCGGCCACCGGGGTCCGCCCCGAACTGGCGGTGTGGCTGCTGCTCGCCCCCGCCGCCCTGCTGCTGGCCCTGGTCGACATCCGGGTGCGCCGCCTCCCGGACCAGCTCACCCTCCCGCTCGCCGCGCTCACCGTCGCGCTGCTCGGCGGCGCGTGGGCGCTGCCGGGCAGCGCGGGGTCGTGGCCCACCGCGCTGCTCGGGGGCGCGGCGCTGGGCGCGGGGTATCTGGCGCTCTTCCTGATCCATCCGAACGGGCTGGGCTTCGGTGATGTGAAACTCGCTCTTCCGCTGGGGACGGTCCTCGGCTGGTACGGGTGGGGGGTGCTCCTCACCGGTGCCTTCGCCGGGTTCCTGCTCGGTTCGCTGTACGGGGTGGGGCTGATGCTCGCCCGCCGCGCGGACCGCAAGACCGCGATCCCCTTCGGTCCGTTCATGATCGCGGGCGCCTGGGCCGGTGTCGTGCTGGGTGCCGCCTCCTCCTGACGGCCGGAGGCTCCCCCAGGACATCCCGTGACATCCCAGGGCGTCCCAGGACGTCCGAGGACGCTCGCGGACGCCCTGACCGCCCGGCGCGGGATCCGGTGGCGGAACACGCGCCCGCTCGAACGGACGGAACGCACAGGAGAGGACTCCACCCTCTAGCATCCGGATGTATGCGGACATTTTCTGACAAAATTACGGCGCCGGGGGAGCCCGGAACCGCCCCGTCAACGGAACCCGGACCGCCTCCACCCACCCCCCGCCACGCCGCCGCACTGCTCCCCTGGGGCTGGGCGGCGGTGCTCTTCGCGCTCTACGCCACCGTCGCCGTCCGCCGCCATCTGCTCCTCCGTACCACCGGCTACGACCTGGGCATCTTCGAACAGGCCATCCGCGCCTACGCCGAACTGCGCGCTCCTGTCGTCCCCTTGCGCGGGGAGGGCTTCAACCTCCTCGGCGACCACTTCCACCCCGCCCTCGCCGCCCTCGCGCCCCTCTACCGGCTCTGGCCCTCCCCGCTCTGCCTGCTGCTCGCACAGTCCGCGCTGCTCGCCCTCGCGGTCGTCCCCCTCGCCCGCTGGGCCGCGCGCTCACTGGGCCGGGCCGCCGCCCACGCCATCGCCCTCGCCTACGGGCTGAGCTGGGGTATCGCCTCCGCCGCCGCCTTCGACTTCCATGAGGTCGCGCTCGCCGTCCCCCTCCTCTCGTACGCCGCCGTGGCGTTCGGAGAGCGCCGCTGGGGGGCCGCCGTCGCCTGGGCCGCCCCCCTCGTCCTGATCAAGGAGGATCTCGGGCTCACCCTCGCCGCCCTCGGGCTGCTCATCGCCTGGAAGGGGCCACGGAGACTGGGGCTGATCACCGCGGCCTGCGGGCTGCTCGCCTCGGCCGTCGAGATCCGGCTGCTGCTGCCCGCCTTCAACCCGGCCGGGGGGTACGCCCATGGCGACAACCTCGGCGAGGCCGCCCACACCTCGCTGCTCACCACCCTCGCCTTCGCCCCCCTGGACGCCCTGCGGCCCGATGTGAAGGCGCTGACCCTGGTGCTGGTCTTCGCCCCCGCCGCGCTGCTCGCCGTCCGCTCACCGCTGGCGCTGCTCGCCGTGCCCACCCTCGCCTGGCGGATGCTCTCCCAGAACGCCTTCCACTGGGGCACCTCCTTCCACTACAGCGCCGTCCTGATGCCCATCGTCATCGCCGGACTCATCGACGTCCTCACCCGCTGGCGCGGCACGGACCCCGCGCCGGACCCGTCCGTGGTGCGCCAGGTCCGCGCCTCGCTGGCCACCGCGCTCGCCGTCACCGTCGTCCTGCTGCCCTCCTTCCCGCTGGCGCAGCTCGCCCAGCGCGCCACCTGGCGCACCACCCCGCATGTCACCGCCGCCCACGCCCTGCTCGACCGGATCCCCGACGGCGCCACCGTCGCCGCCTCCAACCGCCTCGCCCCCCAGCTCACCGCCCGCTGCGAGGTGGTCCTCTTCCCCACCTTCCCGGTCGAGTCACGGCTGTACGAGTACGACAAGGACCAGCTGCCCCGTCCCACGGCCGAGTGGATCGTCCACGACCGCCACGCCCCCGGCGCCTGGCCCTACCGCACCGGCCACTGGCCCTACCCGCCCGAGCGCCAGCGGACCGAACTGGAGACGGCCATCCGCTCCTACGGCTATGAACGGGTCGCCGAACGGGATGGGATCACCCTCCTGCGCCGGACCGACTGACATCCCTCCTCCGTACCGCCCTCGGATGATGTACCGCCCGAAAGGCGAGTGGCAGGAGGGGCGGCATGAGCATGTGAGGCCGGAGTACACGTGTGGGCTCGACGCGGCGGTCGATGTCGTCGACGGAAAGTGGAAGCCGCTGATCCGCTGGGCCCTGACTGAGTACGGCACCCTCCGCTTCGGGCAGCTGAGACGCCGGGTCCCCGGAGTCAGCGAGAAGGTACTGATCCAGCAGGTGCGCGAGCTGGAAGCCGATGGGATCGTCCACCGCGAGGTACCACCACGGGTGGAGTACTCCCTCACCCCCGGGGAGACGCCCTCAACACGGCCCTGATCCCCCTCGGCCGCTGGGGCACCGAGCACATGGACGAGATCGCCGACCGCAAGGCCCGCCACCACGCCACCTGACCACGACGTCAACCCCCCACCCCGACCCGCCGTAGCCCATCCGAAGGACCCCCCACCCACCATCCCCCGACCCGCCCCCCACATGGCACGCAGCACCATCTGCGACGCGTTATGGTGGAAACCCCCCCTCGGGCCGGTCCGTATCCCCCCCACGGACCGGCCCGTATTTTTCTGTATTTTTTGCGGTTGCTCGCCTCCGGGGCGCTTTAGTCGATGTCTCAGCGCCGACGTGCTCGATCGCTCGTTCCTCGCGATCTCCGCGCGACGTCACTGAGACATAGACCCGCCCCATTGGCGC
>NZ_JBHVHF010000096.1:0-24842 GCF_042800315.1 Streptomyces sp. NPDC057638 | reverse complement strand
GTCCTCGGTCGACGAGGTTCCGGTGCCGGTGGACGCGCTGGCCGAGGCGGTGCTGGGCGAGTCGGATCCCCATGTCGCCGGGGCCCTGCGCTGGGCTCTGGCGCACACGGGCGACGCTGGCCTGGCCCGGCTGGCGGAGGGGCTCGACGCGCCCCAGGCCCCGGTGCGCGAACGCGCCGTCCAGTCCATCGCCGAGCTTCCGGGCGAGGCGGCGACCGCGCTGCTGCGGGTCGCCCTGGCCCACTCCGACGTCGTGGTCCGTGGCAACGCGGCCGTGGCGCTCGGCGGGCGGGGCGGTCCCGACGCGGTCCCGACGCTCATCGGCATGGTCGCCGAGGGAACGCGCGACACCGACGCGGCCGACGCGCTCGGCGCGCTGGCGGGCGACCCCGCGCTCGCGGACCGGATCGCCGCCGGTGTCGTCGACCGGCTGGCCCGCGGCGCGGATCCGCTGGCACGCCGACGGCTGGCCCAGGCGCTCGCGGACATCCCGGGGACCCCGGCCGCACAGGCCCTCAGGGAGCTGTCCCGGGACGAGGACCGCGCGGTGGCCCTGACCGCGACCTATGTCCTGACGCTCCGCGACACACGCTGACGGTGCCGGGGGCGGCACCGGGCCGGGGGCGCACCGGGGCTGACGGACCGTGAACCACCCGGTGCCCGGCAGCCATCGGTCCGCACCCGGCCGCGCCCCGTTCCCGCACCCCCGTCCCCGGAGGCCCGTCCCCGCGCCCCCCGTCCTCGTACGCGCGGACACGGGCCGCCGGGACGCGCCGGTCCTCGCGGACGAGGGGAACGAGCGCGCCCGGCGTACGGGGCGGAGGATCACCCGGGTGTGCGGGGGGTGACCTGGTAGGCGAAGGGAAGGGTGCCCGGGTCCAGGGTGGTGACACCGCCGTCGAGGGTGAGGGCCGCGCCGTTGACGAAGGAGGCCGCCGGGGAGAGCAGCCAGACGATGGCCTCGGCGATCTCGCCGGGGTCGGCGGGGCGGCCGACCGGCAGGAACCGGGCGGCCTCCGTGTAGGCGGCCTCGGTGCCGTCGAGCCCGGCCTCGTCGGCGAAGCGGGCCATCCGGCGGTCCGCCATCTCGGTCCGCACCCAGCTGGGGCAGACCGTGTTGGCGCGCACCCCGCGCGGCCCGTAGTCGACGGCGAAGGAGCGGCAGAGCTGGAGCAGGGCCGCCTTGGAGGCCCCGTAGACGGCGGAGCCCGGCGCGGCGCGCAGCGCGGCCACCGAGGCGACGGCGACCACGGACCCCCGGGACTCCAGGAGATGCGGCAGGGCGGCGCGCAGCAGCAGGAACGGGCCGGTGACGTTGGTGCGCATCACCAGATCCCAGTCCTCGACACTGAGCTGGTCCACGGTGCCGCCGCGCGCGACGCCCGCGTTCAGCACGATGCCGTCGATCCCACCGTGGGCGGCCACGGTGGCCGCGACCAGTTCCTCCACGGCGGCCGGGTCGGTGATGTCGGAGGGGTGCGCGAGGGCTCCGGTCTCCTCGGCGACGGCCTCCAGGGGGTCGGAACGGCGCCCGGAGAACACCACACGGTGGCCGTCGGCCCGCAGCCGCCGGACGGTGGCGGCGCCGATGCCGGTACCGCCACCGGTGACGAGGAAGGACTGGGGTTCCGCCATGCCGTCGGCCTCTCGCTCGCTCGGTGGACAACCCCAGATGACTACGCGACGACTACACCGTGACGTGGCCGGTCGCTCGGGGCGACCGGGGCGACCGGCGCGGCCACCCGGGACGGCGATCATAGGCGGAGGGCAGCCCCCCGTGCGGTCTTCACCACGTGATGACCCGCTGGGCGTTGCTGTCGAGGATGGCCGTCACCTGGTCCCCGGGCAGTCCGGAGTGCCGGATGTAGCCGCTGGCGTCGAGGAACTGCTCGCCCGCCTGGTACGGGAAGTCGGTGCCGAGCAGCAGCCGGTCCGCGCCCAGTGACTCGACCGCCGCGATCAGCGCGGGCACATGACCGTGGCCGACCGTGTCGTACCACATCCGGCGGGCCGCGACCGAGGGCTTCTCCGGAGTGTCCGGGGCCTCCCAGCCGTACTGGTGGTCCGCCCGGGCGAGAACCATCGGCAGCGCCCCGCCCAGATGGGAGTTGACGATCCGCAGCCGGGGGTAGCGGCTGGGGATCCCGGCGAGGATCAGGTGCATCACCGAGACGGTGTCCTCGATCGGGGCACCGATCATCCAGGTCAGATGGTGGTCGGCGATCAACGCGGACTCGGCTCCCACCCCGGCCGGGTGGATGTACAGCACACTGCCGCGCCGGTCGAGTTCATCGAGTACGGGCGCGAAGACGGGGTCGGCGATCGTCCGGCCCAGGATCGACGTGGTGGTGGCGGCGCCCACCATGCCCAGCTCGTCCAGGCAGCGGGCCAGTTCGGCCAGGACGGCGTCGACATGGGGGAAGGGCAGCGCGGCGAAGGCGCGGAAGCGGTCGGGCCAGCGGCGGACCACCTCCGCGTAGAGGTCGTTGGCGGCCCGCGCGGCGCGCACCGCGTGGCCCTCGTCGGCGAAGTGCGGCGACTGGGGCGGCACGGAGATCACCTGCCGTGGGATACCCGCCTGGTCCATGAGCGCGAACCGCGCCTCCATCTCCGCGTCCGACGCGCCCGCGCCCAGTCCGCGCTGGGTGTCGGTGTCGGTCTTGCCGAATCCCTGGAGCAGATCCAGGTAGTCGTCGGTCCAGACGTGGGCGTGGATGTCTGTCGCCACGAGGGCACCCCTCTCGGTTCCCCCCGTACGGGTCGGTTGACACGAGCGGTGCGCGCGGAGCGCGTTCCCCTGGCGCCGCGAACGCGCCTCCCGGGCGCGCGGAGCGTGTCGGCGCGTCTCTCGGTGCGGTACGGCGCGCCCTGGGCCGTTCACCGGACGAACGGCGCGCGCCTTCCCCGTACGTTCCTACGCCGGGGCCCGGGTGATCGCAAACGGGAAGGCGGAAACCGGGGCGTCCGTCGCTTGCCGGGGGCGTCCCATCCCTGGCCGGGCGCGTCCCATCCGTGGCCGGGCATGTGCGCTCCTGGCCGGGGGCGTGCGGGCGGACGGCACACGGTCAGGTACGGGCGGCGCGGCTCCCGGGAACGGGCGGCGCGCGGGCGGGGAACGGTGCGCGTGCGTCCGCGACGCCGTACGCGAGACCAGGGGCGGCGCGCGTGACCAGGGCGACGCGCGGGCACGGACGGGAGCGGAGCGCGACACGAGGTGGGGTCCCGCGGAGCGCCCCGGCGGCGGGTCAGCCCGCGAACAGCAGCGGGGCGGCGCCCTTGACCCCCGGGTCGACGGCGAAGACCGTTCCCGCCGCCGGGTCGTCGCCGGGCGCGATGTCCAGCCGTGAGGTGGTGATGAAGAGCCTGCTGTAGTCGTCGCCGCCGAACGCGCACGCCGTGACCTGCCGGGCGTTCACCTCGACGACCGCGTCCAGCACACCGTCCGGTGTGTAGCGGTGGACGGCGCCGCCCTTCCAGAGCGCCACCCACAGTCCGCCCTCGGAGTCGAGGGCGAGGCCGTCGGCGTAGCCCTGGCCCGGATCGACGGTCACCCACGGCTCGGGGGTGGAGAAGTGGCCGGACTCGGGATCGACGGTCACCCGGGCCACGCACTCGGCGAGGGTGTCGACGTAGTACGCGAACGTGCCGTCCAGCGACCAGACCAGGCCGTTGGAGAGGGAGGCCCCGGAGTGGACGACGGAGACATCGCCCTCGGGGGTGAGCCGGAAGACCCGGGCCCGGTCGCGGCCGAAGTCATAGGCCATGGTGCCGCAGTAGAAGTTCCCCGCGGGGTCGCAGCCGCCGTCGTTCATCCGCAGCGTGGTGTCGCTCCACAGCTCGTTGCCGGGGCTGACCTGGCCTTCCGGGGTGACGAGGGCGAAGCCGCGCTCGACCGCGACGACGAGTCCCCCGGCGGCGCGCGGGCGCCAGGCCGCCGCCACGTCGCCGACATGACGACGGGTGTGGGTGGTGTCGGGCTCGAAGGTCAGCAGGTTCCCCGCCAGTTGGTCGACCAGCCGCAGCTTCCCCACCACCGGGTCCCAGCACGGCCCCTCGCCATGGTAGGTGGCCGCCACGGCCCACTCCTCGGCGCGCATGCCCGCTCCTCTCGGTCGTCCCACACCCCCGGGGCACCGTGCCGACGAGGCCCGGGGAGCATAACCGGGGCGACGCCGTGTGGCCGGGTCTTATCGGGTGCGTGGCCGCGCGTGGCACCCGGTTGGTGGAGAACCGGGGAGCGCTCACGGGGCGCATGCGGAGCGACGCGCCGGTGCTAGCACCGCTAGGAGACGGCCTTCCGCTCCTGGAATCGGAGGCTCCGGGGCCCCGCGCACGGACCGCGGCCCGCGGCCGCCGACTTTGGCACCGAGTCGGCCGATTGACCCGCGCGCCGCGGCGGAAAACCATTCCCCCGCAGCCTGGCGCCATTGTCTGGGTTTGTTTGTCCAGCGTCCCCGCGCGACATCGGACAACGAAACCGGGTTAGAAAGGGCTCAGGGCACAGGGACGGCGCACCACGCGGTCCCAGAGGCCCGATCGATCGGGCGCCCTGTCCTCTGGGGGCGGACAGGGCGCCCATGAGCCGGATCGTGCGCTCGACCGAGGGGGATCGCACCGGCCATCGCGCCGTGCGCCCCACCCGGCACGAGCCCCGGCGGGCGGAGTCCAGCTGAGCCCCCGAGAGAGAAAGTGGACTCTATGACTGGTTTCGGGGGAGATCGGCGGCACGGGGGTGGGGGATGAGCACCCTGCGCATCGGCCTGTTGGGGCCGTTTCTGGTCCTCGGGGGAGGCCGGGAGCTCTATGTCCCCCAGGGGCGTCAG
The DNA here is from genome assembly GCF_042800315.1 of Streptomyces sp. NPDC057638. Classification (NCBI taxonomy): domain Bacteria; kingdom Bacillati; phylum Actinomycetota; class Actinomycetes; order Kitasatosporales; family Streptomycetaceae; genus Streptomyces; species Streptomyces sp. NPDC057638. Next base: position 20,019 of record NZ_JBHVHF010000096.1, on the reverse strand, counting down.
CGCACCCTGCTCGCCACGCTGGCACTGCGGACGGGGCGTGTCGTCCCGGTCGAGGAGATCATCGACACGCTGTGGGACGAGAACCCGCCGGGGGCCGCCCGGACCACCGTGCGCGGCCATGTCAAGCGGCTGCGCCGGGTGCTGGGGGACGCCATCGGCACCGACGGGCCCACGCTGGTCGCGAGCGGGGACGGAGGGTACCGGCTGGACGCGGAGCGGACCACGGTCGACACGACGGAGTTCCGGCGGCTGGTCGAGCGGGCCACCGCCGCGCCGTCGGTGACGGCCGAGACCGTTCTCCTCGACCGCGCCCTGGCGCTCTGGCGCGGCGCACCGCTCGCCGGGGTGGCCACCGACTCCCTCCAGCAGCACACGGTGCCCGTGCTGGAGGAGGAGCGGCTCACCACCCTCCACCGGCGGATCGAGATCGGGCTCCGCCGGGGCGAGGGGGAGCGCCATGTGGGGGCGCTGCGCGAGGTGCTCGCCCGGGACGGACTCCAGGAGCGCTTCTGGCGCCAGTTGCTGTACGCGCTGCACCTGAGCGGTCGTCAGGCGGAGGCGCTGCGGGAGTACGAGCGGTGCCGGCGGCTGCTCACCGAGCGGCTGGGGGTCTCCCCCGGGCCCGCGCTGCGCGAGGCGCACCGGACCTTGCTGGTCGCCGGGGCGGAGCGGCACGCGGCGGGCACGGGACCCGATACCTCCGCCTCCACCGTCGGGGCCCGGACGCGTCAGGGAACCGTGGCGGGCATGGTGAGCAGGGCCGGGGCACCCGGAACCGCCCCCGCCACCGCGGCCAGGACACCCGGAGCAGCCCCCGCCGCCGCCCCCGGGTCCGGGTCCGGGGCACGCGGAACCGCCCGTGCGCACGGAACCGCCCGGACGCGGCCGGAGCCGGGCCTGGAGCGGGCCACGGAGCGACGCGCGGCGGGCACGGGGACGGGCACGGGCACGGGCGCGGGCGCGGGCACCCGGTCAGGCTCCGGCACGGGGACACGGCCCGGCGCGGGAGTCACGCTCGCCACCGGGGGCACCCCGGCGGCGAGGGCCACCGCACGCACGGGGACCACCGGGGGCATCCCGGCGGCGAGGGCCGCCCTCCGTACCGGGACCACCGGCGCCGTACCGGGCGGCCCCACCACCAGCGCCCGGCGCGACGGAACCACCGCCCCCGCCATGGGCACCGTGCGGGGCGGAACCGCCGCACGCGCCGGGAGCACGGCCGGCTCCCCCGCCCGCCCCGCCGCGGCCACCGTCACGGCGGCACGTCGTCCGAGCACCATCCGCGCGGCGCGTTCCCTCGCTCCGGCCGCCACGACCAGAACCGGAACCGGAACCGGAACCGGAACCGGAGCCGGAACCAAAGTCAGTACAGAAGCCAGAACCGGAACCGGAGCCAGTACAGAAGCCAGTACCGGAGCCGCAGGCAGAACCGCAGCCGCGACGGGGGTCTGGCCGCGCGCCACCCACCGGTCGGCTCCCGTCCACGTCACGCGGAGGATCCCGCTCCGGGACCCCCGGCCGGGCGACGCGGAGGACGGCGTACCGCCGCGCCCCGTCCCGGGTCCCGGGGCCCGGACCGCGCCGGTCGGGGAACGCGTCGCGGCCCCGGCGACCGGCCCCGCCCGCGCCCCGGTGCCGTCTCCGCCGCCCGGCGGGCACACCGCCACGCCCGCCCACCGGCCCTACCGCGCCCCCGCCCGTACCCTGCCCGTGCCACCTCCGTGGAGCGGCCGCGACGGGCCGCGTCACACCGACCGCGAGGTCCTCGACGCCCTCTTCGCGGCGGCGCGGTCCACCGGGCGGAGCACGGTGGTCCTCCAGGGCCCGGCCGGCGCGGGCAAGAGCGCCCTCGCGGTGCGATGGGCCCATGACGCCCGGACGCTCTTCCCCGACGGATGTCTGTACGCCGACCTCCAGGACGACGGGAACGGAGCCCCGGTGACCACGGACTCGGTGCTGGAGACGCTGCTGGGGGCGCTCGGCTTCCCGGCCCTGGGGCTCCCCCGGGCGCGGGAGGCTCGCAGCGCGCTGCTGCGGGCCGCGCTCAGCGGGCGCCGCGTGCTGCTCGTGCTGGACGGGGCCGAGTCGGCGGAGCAGGTGGAGCCGCTGCTGCCGGGAGACGGCGTCGCGGTCCTGGTGACCAGCAGATACGCACTGCCGCGCCTGATCGCGGAGCGGGGTGCCTACCGCCACCGGCTCCCGCGCGCCTGACGGGCGCCCACCGCGCGCGGCGGGAAGCATCCGCCGGAGCGCCACGGGACTGCCACGACCGCCGGGCAGGATGGGCACTTCGGCACAGGGACACCACGCATCGGGGGGAAGCGATGGACCCGCGCTCCAAGCGGCACCGGGGCTCTCAGGAGGAGCCTCCTCACTCACCACACGGCGCCCGCACCGCGCCGTTCGACATCCACGGCCGGACACTGCCGGAGGGCTGGCGCCGTGGCGGAACGCGGGACGGCCGCCGCTATGAGCCGCCCGGCACCCGCGTACCGCCGCAGGGCTGGCAGATCCATGTCTCGGCGACCGGCGCGAACGCCGCCGAGACCGCGCGGACCGTCTGGGAGTACGCGGTGGCCCGGCGGCTGCCGGTCACGGTCACCGCCGGGCCCCGGGAACTCGCGCGCAAGAACACCCGCGGCGCCGACCCCTCGGGGAGCGGCGGGCTCGCGACGCTCTATCCCGCCGGGGAGCCGGGACTGGCCCGGACCCTGGAGGAACTGGGCGGACTGCTCCACGGCCGCCCGGGGCCGTCGCTCTGCGACAGTCTGCGCTGGCGTGGCGGACCGCTGTACGTACGGTACGCGGCGACCCGTCACCGCCCGGTCCACGACGGCGCCGGACGGACCCACCCGGGGATCGAGGACGGGCGCGGGACACTGGTGCCCGACACCCGGGGGCCGGAGTTCCGCATCCCGGAGTGGGTCACACCGCCCGCCGTCGTCCGGCAGGAGCTGGGGCGCCAGCCCCGGCGGGGCGTCGCGTCGTTCCCGTACGGCGTCACCCACCTCCTGCGCCGCTACCGCGGTGGCGCGGTCTACGCGGCCAAGGAGCCCGGCACCGGGCGGCGGCTGCTGGTCAAGGAGGCCCATCCGTACGCGGGCGTGGACGGCGACGGGCGTGACGCGCGGGACCGGCTGCGGCATGAGCGGGATGTGCTGCTGCGGCTGCGGGGGCTGTCCTGCGTTCCCGATGTGGTCGACTACGTGACGCTGGGCGAACGCGAGTACCTGGTGGAGGAGTACGCCGACGGAACACCGCTCGACGCGCTCGACACCGGGCCCGGTACGGCGGAGCGGGTCTACGAGGCCGTGGCGGCGGCCGTGCGCGCGGTCCACCGGCGCGGCCTGGCCGTGGGCGCACTGCCGCCGTCGCGGGTGCTGGTACGGGCGGAGGGCGCACGGCTGCGGGCCGTCCTCGTGTCCTTCGACGCCGTCCCGCTGGACGACGAACCGCACCGGGTCCCGCCCGTGCCACCGGAGCGCGGCGGCCCGCTCCCGGGACGGGACGGATGCCCGGGCGCACTCCACGACGGCGGACCCGGGCCGCTCCCGGCCGGCCGGTTCGCCCTGGACGTCTCCGCGCTCGCCGCGCTACGGCTCACGCTGGAGGCCCAGGGTCGCTCGGGTCCCGGCGACGGCTTCGGCGTGGCCTGCTGAGTGCGTCCCCGGGGAGGCGCGGAGCATGTCGGCGCCTCCCCGGGGGACTCCCGCACGGCCCCTGGACCGGCTCATCCGTCCCAGCGTGCCTCCTCCGGCAGCTCCCGCAGCCGTCCGACCGGGGAGAAGGCGATCAGCACCAGGGAGACGGTGAACCCGGCCGCCGTGATGACCAGGGTGGCGCGCAGACCGATCAGCTCGCCGAGCCAGCCGCCGAGCAGGGCACCGACCGGCATGGTGCCCCAGGTCAGGAAGCGCAGTGCGGCGTTGGTGCGGCCCAGCATGTGGGGCGGGGTCACGGTCTGGGTGAGGGTGGCGAGATGGACGTTGCCGATGGTGGTGCCGATCCCGCCGAGCAGGAACGAGCCGAGCAGCACCGCCAGGACCGCGGCGGTGGGGCCGCCCGCCACCGGGGTGAGCGCCTGGGCGAACGAGCCCGCGCCGAAGCCGATCACGATGGCCCGCCCGGTTCCGTACCGCTTGGCGACGGAGACCGCGAGGACCGCCCCGATCAGGGATCCGACGGCCCCGGTGGCGAGCACCAGGCCGAGCGTGCCGGTGGACTGGCCCAGTTCACGCAGGACGAAGAGCGGCAGCACCGTCTGCATGGCCATGAAGAAGAGGTTGTTGAAACCCGCGCGGAAGGCGGAGACCCGCAGATAGGGGTTGTGGGCGACGAAGCGCAGGGCACCCGCTATCTCCTTCAGCATGGGCTTGCTCGCCGCCGTGCGGCGCTCCGGTTCCTCGGCGCGCACCAGCAGCAGCGAGAGGGCGGCCAGCACATGGATGCCCGCGCTCGCGACCAGGGTGGCGGGTACCGCGATGGCCTGGACCAGGAGACCGCCGAGGCCGGGACCGGCGATCCGGGCCACGGAACCGCTGCCCTGGACCCGGCTGTTGGCCTCCGCCAGCCGCTCCTTGCCCACCAGGGCGGGCAGACAGGTCGACGAGGACAGGTCGTAGAGCACCGCCAGCGACCCCACCACGAAGCCGGTGACGTAGAGCCCCGGCATGCTCAGCGCGTCGAGCCAGAACAGCACCGGCACCAGCGTCAGCAGCAGCGCGCGGGCCGCGTTGGTGAGGATCAGGAAGGGACGCGGACGCATCCGGTCCACCCACACCCCGGCGAACAGGGTGAGCAGCAGATACGGGACGAACTGGGCACCGTTGAGGAGTCCGGCCTGCCCGGGGGTGGCGTCGAGTTCCACGACGGCGAGCAGCGGCAGCGCCAGCGCGGTGATCTGCGCGCCGAAGCGGGCGGCGCTCTCGCCGACCCAGTACCGGGTGAAGTCGCGATGGTGCCAGAGGCTGGGCGGTGGCGGCGCGTCGGGTTCCACCGCCGGGACGCCGCTCATGGCCGGTCCTCCCCCGGCGCGAGCGCGTAGACCGTGTCGGCGAGCGCGCGTACGGCGTCGGCGCCGGCGTCCAGGACGCGGGGGTCGTCATGGGTGAGGAAGACCCGCAGCGGGCTGGAGAGCAGATCCGTGGTGGGCCGCATCCGGTCGCCGGTGGCGAGCTTCACGGCGACGGCGTGGACGCCGGGCAGCGCCTCGATCCGGGCCACCGCCGCCGGGTCGATCCCCGTGACGGTCCCGGACCGCTCGGTGGCGGCGTTGCAGACCATCGCGGGCCGGTGGCGGGTGTAGACCCGTCCGGCGTGCCGGGCGCGGAACTCCTCGGGCCGCAGATAGGCGAGCGCGGTGAGGGCGGCCTGGTCATGGCCGAGGGCGCGCTGGTGCATCCCGGGGTGCATATTGCCGTTCATCCGCTGGCCGATCTCCACCAGCGCCGGGCCGTGCGGGGTGACGATGACCTCGGCGTGCGCGGAGCCGTGCCGGACGCCGACCGCGTCGAGCACGCGCCGGATGTAGGCGACGAGCGCGGGCACCGGCTCCTCGGCGGGATCGAGCAGGACATCGCGGTCGTACACCGGTCTGCCCGCGACCAGGCGTTTGTGGTAGCGCCAGACGCCACAGACGAGATGGGCGCCGTCGCGGCTGACGGTGTCGACGATGTACTCGGTGCCCGCGAGGTAGGACTGGATGAGGACCTCGGTGTTGGGCTTGCCGTAGACGTCGGGGCCGGAGAGGACGGCGCGGGCCGCCGCCTCGATCTCCTCGTCGCTGTGGCACAGGCGGACCCGGTCCGTACCGGCGGAGCTGAGTGGCTTGACCACCACCGGGAAGTCGGTCTCGGGGGCGTTCTCCTTGCGCCAGCGGACCAGGTCGGCCGGGTCGCCGGAGCGGAACTGGAGGGCGCGGCGCAGTCCGCACGCGCCCAGCCGCTCACCGGTGGCGTACTTGTCCCAGCGGGCCGGGGAGAGCGCGGTGCCGTTGGTGGGCAGCCCCAGCGCCTCGCTGAGCCGGTCCGCCAGCGCCACGCCGGAGTCCTGGCCCGCGATGACGAAGGCGGGACCGAGGGCGCGCAGCCGGGCGAGGGTGGTCTCGCCGTCGTGGACGATGTTCTCGGTGAAGCGGGTCAGATCGGGCGGGGGCAGGGCGGTGGAGACCGTCGGCGCGGCCTGGACGTGGACGAGCCGGACGCCATGGGCGGCGAAAGCGGCGGGGAGCAGGTTGCCGGTGGTGTAGGCGTCGACGACGACACCGGTGGCGGGGGTGGGCATCACGCCTCCGAGGGAGACTCGTGGTAGACACAGCCGACATGGGAGCCGTCGCCGAGGCGGCGGATGTCCTGGGCGGCGCCGGGGATGCCCTTGACGAAGGCACCGCTGAAGCCGTGGACGGTGTGGAAGACGCCCCAGCTGAGGAGCGCGGGAACCAGGGAGCGCGGGACGGGGGCCGGGCCCGGCGCGGCGGCGGGGGCCGGATCGGCTCCCGGGCCGGTGGTGGCCGGGTCGATGGTGGCCGGGTCGGTGGTGGCCGGGTCGGCGAGGAAGCGCTCGCTGTCGGCCCGTACCCGTTCCTGGATGACGTGAGGGGTGGTCAGGGCCTCGGCGATCCGCCGCTCCCACTCGGCCGGGGTCAGCTCCCAGCCCGCGGTGACCCCCTGGCCCGCGCACCCGGTGCTGGGCTTGACGACCAGCCGCTCCCGTTCGGCCCGTACGTGGTCGAGCAGATCCACCGCGCGGCCCTCCCGGGTGGCCCGCCCGGCCCGCAGCGGCCGGGTCCAGGGCAGCAGCCGGTCGATGACCTCGCGTTCCCCGGCGTCGAAGGCGTCCCGGTGGGCCTCGTCACTGAGCAGGCCGAGACAGTCCTTGCCGCCGTAGATGTCGGTGGCCAGCGGGGCGAAGAGCGCGGCGGCGCCGTCGGCGACGGCGTCGAGCAGCGGCGCGGCGAGCGCGTCGGACTCCGGCTCCCCGGTCAGCCGTCCCACCTGGAAGGTGCGGAAGAGCCGGTCGACCCGGCGCCCGGCCGCGGTCAGCGCGCCGCCCTCGTAGCGCAGCTGTCCGATGTGGCAGGGGAAGGCGTCGATCCCGAGCCCGCCGAGCTGGTGCAGGAAGAGCCGCAGATGGGTGAAGTCCGGCTCGGCGCCGGGGCGCGCGGGCCAGGTCACGACCGCGACCGGCAGTCCGGAGGGGGCCCGGACCGCGTCCATGGAGGCCATCATGGCGGCGACGGGGTCGGCGAAGCCGAGCCCGTGCTCCTCCGCGAACGCGGCGAGCGGCTTGTGGGTGCCCATGGCCCGGCTCATCTCGGCGATCTCACAACCGCCCAGCGAGCTGCCGGTGTTGAACTCCACCAGCCGGAACCGGCCGTCCTCGCGCAGCAGGTCCGCCCGTCCGACCGGGACCGGCTCCGGCACCGGCTTCCCGGGTTCGGTACACCGGGCGATGGCGGCGGCCTGCGCCTCGGGCAGGCCGAGCGCCCGTGCCATCCGGGCCGGGTCCCCTCCGTAGAGCCGCTGTGGCAGGGTGGTCAGCACCCGCAGCAGCACCCCCAGATCGTGGTCGAGGGAGCGGACCTCGGGGGCCGTGAGGAAGGCCGGGCGGTTGAAGACGGGCCTGCCGAGCCAGGCGTGGGTGCGGTCGAAGGCGGGGTCCGTGGTGTCGGCCGCGCGGTCCTCGCCACGGGCGTCGTCCAGGAACTGTCGGGTGATCCGGTTCTCGACCGGCGTACCGCGCTCCATGGTGCGGCTCCCCTCTGGTCAGCGGCGGTGTGGATGGTGGTGGGTGGGGTCGGTGGTGGGCGGAGTCAGTGGCGGACGGGGTCGGTGGTGGACGGGGCGGGGCGGGCTGGACGGCCGAGTCAGTCACCGCCCGGGGTGGGCTGGTGCCAGCGGTACGGGATCACTTTCCCGGTACGGGTGTTGCGGTCCAGCGGGTCCGCGCGCTCGACGCGCACGGCGGCCGGATGCTGGGCGGCGATGGCGCCGAGCGCGTAGACCCGGCGCAGCAGTCCGGCGCGGACCGCCTCGGGATCGGCGCTGGGCCCGGCGCAGCGTACGGTCAGGGCGGCCAGGGCACCGGGGTCGCCCGGGTCGGGTGTGAGCACGAGCTGGGCGTCGGTGACACCGGGCGCGGCGCGGACCGTCTCCAGCAGATCGCCGAGCCGGACCATGGTGTTGTGGAACTTCAGCCGGTCGTCCGCGCGGCCCAGCACCCGGAACGCGTCGGGGCCGCCGCAGGGGCAGTCTCCGGGCGCGATCCGGTCGCCGAGCCGGTAGCGGACGACAGGGGCGGGCCAGCCCTCGCCCGTACGGGTCAGCAGCGTCCGCTCCTCGTCGTACTCCACTTCCTGGCCGGGCAGGAGGTGGACGAGTCCGGGGCCGCAGCCGGGGTGGCTGGTGGCGATCACATAGGTCTCGATGGAGCCGTAGTTGCCCCAGAGCCTGGCCGTGGGGAAGGCGCGGATGAGCGCGGCGCGACGGGCGGCGGTCATCGGCTCACCGGCCCACACCACGGTCTCCACCGGCAGGCTCACCCCGGCGGCGACGACCGCCTCGGCGAAGTCGGCGAGCGCGCTGGGGGCGCCCGCGAGGGCGTTGACCCCGGTGGCGTGGAAGACCGGCGCCCAGTCGCCGAGTTCGGCGGCGGCGACCGGGCCCATCGGCAGGACCGAGGCACGGCAGGCGGTGGCCAGGGCGTTGTAGAAGTAGTGGGCGCCCCAGAGCCGCCCCGGGCGGAAGAGGTTGAGCAGCACATCGCCGGAGCCCAGCGGGCGCCAGCTCCGCAGCAGCCGGGGGATGCCCTGGTCGGGGGCGATCGTGGTGATCTTCAGCCGTCCCGTGGTGCCGCCGCTGGCGACGACCTGCCCGCCGTGGCTGGCGGCGAGGGCGCGGGTGACGGCGGTGACCTGTTCGGGCCCGCTCTCTCCCGTACCGTCCGGCGGCGCGCCGCCGAGGAGGGCGAGGCGGGCGGCCTCGGCCCGGACGGACAGGGCGGAGAGGGCGCCCAGCCGGTGCGGGGGCGGGGGTTCGGTGTGCGGGGCGGGCTCCCGTCGAAGTGAGGGCGCGGGCTCCCGTCCGGGCGCTGGTACGGGTACGGGCGCGGGTTCGCGCCGGGACGAAGGACCGGCGCTCCCCGTGGCGGTCCCCCCGGTGCCGGTCGTCGCCGCCTCCGTGGTCTCCCCGGCTCCGGCTCGCCCCACCTCCGTGGCCCGCACGGCCGCGACGGTCGTCGTGTCCACGGCAGTATCCTCCGTGGCGGTCTCCGTGGCGGTCTCCGTGACCTCAGCGGATCTCACCGCTCCTCCCTCTCCGCCGCCGTCAGCGGTCCTCCGGACGGCCAGGGCTCCAGCACGGTCCGCGCCACCCGCGCGGCCAGCTCCCGGCGGACGTCCAGGGCGCCCTCCAGCGCCGTGCCCAGCTCCAGCAGCGTGGCCTCGGTGTCCGGGCGCCCGACCAGCTGGACCGCGAGCGGTCCGGCGTCCGGGCTGACGAGAGCGGGCAGCACCAGCGCGGGCAGTCCGGCGAAACTGGCGACGGGGGTGTAGCCGAGGCGGTCGGTGTAGTCACCGTCACCGGGCTTGGGCAGGGTGGGTTTCCCGGCCCGCTCCACGACCCGCTTCGGCGGGGTGGAGCTGACCGGCATCAGCAGGAAGTCCGCGCCCTCGCGGTCCATCAGGGTCAGCAGCTCGGTGTGGAACCGCTTCTGCGCGGCCAGGAGTTCGGCGCGGCGGCCCGCCGCCGGGTCCGGCGCCAGCGAGGCCCGTGCCACGGGTGAGACGCTCAGCCCGAGGGTGGCCTCGATCTGGCCCACCACCTCGGTGACATCGAGCCCGCACAGCTCCCAGGCGTCCTCGCGGGCCCGCCACAGCTCGCCCGGCAGCTCCATCTCACCCAGCGGCACGTCCAGTTCGCGCAGCGCCTCCTCCGCGCGGGCGAGCGCCTCGGCCAGGGCCGGGGCGCAGGAGCGGGTGTTGGCGACGGTCACCACCCGGACCCGCCCGGCGGCGGGCTCGGGGTCCGCCTCCCTGAGCAGCCGCCGCCGCCAGAGCCAGCCGAGGTCGGCGACCGTGCGGGCCATCAGGCCCAGGGCGTCCTGGGTGGGTGAGACCGGCAGGGTCCGGGCGAGCCGTCCCTCCCGCCAGGTCACCCGCAGCCCGGCGACGCCGCAGTTGGCCGCGGGCCAGCGGGACGAGCCGAGGACGTCGGTGGCGATGGCGAGATCGCAGATCCCGGCCGCCACGGCCACCGCGGACCCGGTACTGGAACCGCCCGGCGACAGCTCGGGGAAGGCGGGGTTGAGCACATCCCCCGGGGCGCCGATGTTCAGCTCCGTGGCGTACGCCTTGCCGCTGACCACCAGCCCGAGCGCACGGGCGCGGGCGACGACGGGCGCGTCGGCGGCGGGGTGGTGGCGGTGGGTGGAGTGGCCCAGTGTGGTCGGCATCCCGGCCACATCGACCGTGTCCTTGACCACGATGGTGACCCCCGCGCTGTCGACCGTGGTGTCCAGCCAGGTCATCGCCCGGGTGAGCCGGTCGGCCCGGGCGATCCACCGGGCGCGCGCCGTCCGCCACGCCTCACGGTCGAGTCCGGCCGCGGCGAAGGCCCGGCCCCGTCCCCGTACCGAACCCAGTAACAGCCCGACGGGGACCTCACCGTGGGGTGTGGACTCACGCTCCAGAGACTGTTCCAGATAGCCGAGCGCTGCGGCGCTGCTCACAGCTTCACCTCTTCGCTTTCTCACGGTCGTTCGCCTCTGGAGGGACGGCTCCGGGCGGGCCCCACGCGGGGTTTCGCCGGGGGCGCGCCCAGGACGGGTCGGTCGGTCGGGGTCATGAGCCAGGAGTCAGGGGCCGGGAGGAGTCAGGAGTCAGGCCCCGGTACAGGGGAGCGTGCGCGGGACGGACCGCCGGGAGGCGCGCCACCGTCGACCGGCTCAGCGGCCCGCCAGGAACTCCTCCAGTCTGCGTTCGTACGCCGCGAACCGGGTGGCCACCACGTGGTGGACCACATCGGCCGGGGCCAGCAGCCGGGAGACCGCTCCGTCGGCCTCCATCTCCGAGAGCCACAACTCCCCGTCGGCGAGCAGCAGATCGACGCAGAGATAGGAGAGACCGAGCCGGTCGGAGGCGAGTTTCACCAGGTCGTGGGCGCGGGAGTCGATCTCGTGCCGGATGGCGTAGCCCCCGCCACGGCTCACATTGGCCACCGTGGACCCCTGACGGGGGATCCGGTCGAACATGGCGACGATGGTGCCCTCGACGGCGACGACCCGGATATCGGCGCTGACGCCGTCGAGCCGGGGCTGCACCGCCACCCCGGAGCGGCTGCCCGCCGCGAGGCCGAGCACGGCGTCGAGGGTCTCCCGGTCCGGGCAGACCACACAGCCCTGCCCACCGCTCCAGGAGAGGGGCTTGGCGAAGACGGGGAACCAGTCTCCGGGCACCAGCCGGGAGTGGCCCAGCCGGTGCACATCGCGGTCGGCGGCGAGCCGCACGGTGGGCACCGGCGGCACCGGCGAGTCCTGGAAGGCGTTCAGTGTGGCGTACTTGTCGTTGAGCAGGATCCCGGTCTCCAGCGGGATCGGCAGCCAGAAGCCGAGGGTCGCCAGGGACGTCACGAGGGACACACCGGCCCACAGGTCGATGGCGTGGGTCGGGCCCGTGCGCACCCCGTAGACGATGATGTCCCGTTCCGGGGAGAGCGGTTCGTCCCGCCAGTACGCCGTTCCCCCGGCGATGGAGACATGGTCGGGCGCGATGACCGCGAAATCGAGTCCGGCCCGTTCGGCGGCGGCCCGGTAGTCGACCCAGAACTCCCCCTCCTCATAGGCACGGAGCATTTCCGAGCTACGGTCGGGAAAGAGATAGAGAATCCTTCTGCGTGTCATGTCTCGCATCACCTTCCCACCACTGCCAAGGCTGTGAGGATCGAAGCCGGAACCGGATCCCCGGCATGGGGCCGGTTCCCGCAGGGGAGGGCCGTGGCGTTCCGGGAGCCCACGCGGGTGGGCTCCCGGACACGGCCCGGCCGGGATTTCCCTCCCCGGATTTCCCGGCCGGTTGGGAACCCTGCACGGCCCGCCTTAACATCCGCTCAAGCGGGGCGCCGGGGCGATTAAGCCGCTCCGGTCCCCCTTTTCAGGAGTTCTTAAGCTCATGGACATGGCCGAAACCCCGGTGTTAGCTGTCGATCGAATCTCATCCAGCGGGCTGTGCCGGGGGGCATTCGATGTGGCATCAGGAACGACAGTTGAACGTCCTGCGCGAGGCCAGACGGGAGATCGTGGAGAATCCCGGAATTCCAGGCCCGGACTTCTACGTACGTAAACTCGCCGGGCTCTGGGAGAGGGCCGCGGCGGCGCCCGCGTACCGGGACATCGGGCCCTTCTCGGCCGCGTCCTTCGCCGCGCTGGCGCCCACACCGCGCGAGGAACTCAAGGCCCGGCCGCTCGACTTCGCGACCGTCACGGCGGGACGGGCGCTGCGCTACTACGAGACGACCGGCAGCACGGGCACGCCGACGCCCACACCCCGCACGGCCGAGGACGTGCTCTGGAACACGGTCTCGGTCGCGGAGTCCTGGCGGTCGGTCCTGACCGCCGGCCTCTCGGATCCCACCGCCCTCGGGGATACCACCGGCTCCCCGGATACCGGCGACGCGCGGGACGGGGGACAGGAGCGGATCCTCAGTCTGATGCCCTCGGACGTGGTGCCAGTCGGCGATCTGATCGCCCAGGTCGGGGACTATCTGGAGCTGTCGCATCTGCGGGCCTACCCGTTCGCGACCGGTATCACCGGCTGGGACCGGCTGGTGGACCTGTGGCGCGGCTACCGGCCGACGACCGTCTTCCTCGCGCCCGGGGTCGCCCTGGAGTGGACCCGGCTGGTGGCCCAGCGCGGGCTGCTGCCGGAGCTGGCCACGGGAGTGCGGCGGCTGATGCTGCTCGGGGAGGTCAACACCGTGCCGTTCCGCGAGCGCCTGGCGCGGTGGTGGGGTGCGGCGGTCCATGACGCCAGCTACGGCTCCACGGAGACCGGTACCCTCGCCACGACCTGCCCGGCGGGCCGTCAGCATCTGCTGACCGCCGGAACCTACTTCGAGCTGGACACGGGCGGGCCTGAGGGCATCGTGCCGCTGGTCCCGCTCGGCTCGGGGCCGTCGCTCGGACGCGCCGCCTCCGGACGGTCTGCCAGCGAAGACGGTCCCGAAGAAGCGCCACGGGACAGCTCCGGGCCACCGCGCGACGGTTCCAGGTCACCACGCGACGGCTCCGGCACCCTCAGCGGGCAGCTGCTGGTCACCCCGCTCAACGCCTACGCCCGCCCGCTGCTGCGGCTGCGGACCGGCGACCTGGTGACCCTGGACCACGGCTGCGCCTGCGGCCGGACGACCCCGCTGGTCACCGTGCACGGCCGCGCCTCCGACACCCTCACGGTCCATGGCTCGCCGCTGACCCCGCGCGAGGTGGAGAACGTGGTGTTCGCGACCGCGGAGACCACCGGCTATCTGATCGAGGTGACCGCCTCCGGCGACTTCGCCGGACTGCTGCTGGAACGGCTGCCCGGCGCCGACCGCACCCGGGAGCCGGACGCCGCCGACGAGGTGCGGCGCGCCTCCAAGGAACACCTGGGGGTGTCGTGGGACCGGGTGGCCTTCGTCAACGCGCTGCCCCGGCAGACCAAGAGCGGCGCCTCCCAGAAGAGCTGGAAGCGCTCGAACATCCGAGTCCTGGAGACAGCCCCGTGACCACCATCGACACGGGGGCCGCTCCCGCCGCCCCGAGCGGGCCGGGCACGGACGCCCCGACCCGGTACGGTCCCGCCGGGCGGGGCCCGGTGGCCGCCGTCGGCGCCGGGACCGGCGAACCCGACCTGTGGTGCACCTACGCGGCGGTGCGCACCCTGTCCTGGCTCGGCCGGACCGACCGGGTGACCGAACCCGGCGCGACGGCCGCCTATCTGCTCTCCCGCCGCAACCACGACGGGGGGTACGCCTGGAGCGCGGGCATGGCCTCCGACGCCTGGGCCACCTTCTACTGCACCCAGGCACTGCACGAGCTGGGCTCTCCCCCGCCCGATCCCGAGCGCAGCGCGCGCTGGCTGGAGCAGACCTGGACGGGCGAGGCCTACGGCATGCTGCCGGGCCAGGGTGCGGAGGTGTGGGCGACGCACTTCAGCGCCCGTACGGCGGTACTGCTGGCCCAGGCCGGCGGCACCGCACCGGCCCCCGCCGACCCGGGACAGCGGCCGGACACCGAGCGCGCCCCCGCCGACACCACACCGCTCCCCACCGACCCGGGACAGCTCACCGACACCACACCGCTCCCCGCCGACCCGGGACAGCTCCCCGACACCGCGCGACTCCCCGCCGACGGTGACCGGCTCACCGCCTGGTTGCGCTCGCTCCAGAGCGCCGACGGCGGACTGGCCTGGACCCCGGCCCACGCCCGCCGGGGCGAGGCCGATGTCCGCGCCTGCTTCTACGGCGTCCTGGCCTGGGCCTCCGCCGCCCCCGGGAGTCCGCCGCCCTGGGATGTGTCCCGGCTGGTCGGCTGGTTGCGGGAGCGTCAGGACCCGGGGGGCGGCTTCCGCTTCTCCCCCGGCTGCGAGGTGCCCTGCCTCTGGGCGACCTACCGGGCCACCGGCGCCCTCGCGGCGCTTGGCGCGGCCCCCGCCGACCCGGACGGCTGTGTCGCCTGGGTGCTGGCCCTGCGGGACGCCGAGGGGGCGTTCGTCCGCTGGGAGGGCTATCCGGTGGCGGATGTGTGGGCCTCCTTCTGCGCGGTCGGCACCCTGCGGGCGCTCGGCGCGCCCACGGAGCCGGTCGCCGACGCCGTCACCCGCAGGATCGCCGCGCTCGCCACCCCTGGCGGCGGATACACCTACCGTGAGCCGGAGCTGGCCGCCGACGCCCTGACGACCTCCGCGCTCGCCCTGGACCCGGTGACAGAACCGGCCCGCCGGGCGGAGCTGGTGCGCTGGCTGGAGTCCTGCCAGCTCCCCAACGAGGGCGGGGTGATGTACATGCCGGGGCGGGGCGCGGAGGTCCGCTGCACCCTGTGGGCGGTCGCCGCGGGCGCGTTCGCCGCCGACCCGGACGCCCGTGCCGTCATCGCGGAGTGGCTGACCGGCCTCCAGAACGACGACGGCGGATTCGGCTACTGGAGCGGCCGGGGCTCGGACCTGGTCTCCACGGCCTCCGCCGTGGAGACCCTGCGGCTGCTCGCCATCCCCGTCACGGCCGCGCTCGACGTGCCCGCGCTGCTCCGGTTCACCGCGAGCTGTGCCCGCCCCGACGGTCATTACGCCGCCGTGCCGGGCGCCCCGCCGAGCCTGCGCGCGACCTTGCAGGCCCACCGCGTGCTGGTGGCGGCGGGCGAGCGGTCACCGAAGCCGGAACTGGTGCTGGATCAGCACCGCGTCCGTGGCGGCGGGTTCGCCAACGAGGGGCACCGGCTGCCGGACCTGCTCTCCACCTATGACGCGGTGGTGGCCCATGAGCGCGCGGACCTGGCGGTGGACCGGGCGCACCTGGCCAGGTTCCTGACCGCCGTGGACCGCCCGGACGGTACGGCGTGGACACCGCTGGCCCCGGGCGGCGGCGGTCCGCTCGCCACCCTGCTGGGCACGCTGCTGCGGACCCGGCTGGAGCCGGGGAGCGGCGGCGCCGTCCCGTCCGTACTGCCCGCGCTGACGCTCTCCTGACGGCCCCGGCCCCTCCCGTACCTATCTCTCCGTCCGCCCACTCCCCCCGGGACCACCATGCCCACGATCACCATCGCCAGCTCCGAGCTGTCCGCCGCCCGCCGCCGTGCCGTCGCGCTGAGCGTCACGCGCTGGCTGACCGGGCGGGGGGTGCGCCGGGACCATGTCGTGGTCCGGTTCGAACCGGCGGACGAGGAGCGGGTGTACGTCGGCGGCTGGCCGGTGGCGGCGCTGCCCCGGCCCGCCGAGGGCGCCGGGCTGCACCACGCGTCGGTGGTGTGCCGCGTCTCGCCCGACCGGGACGAGGAGTTCCGGGCGGAGCTGGCGGCCCGGATCGCCGAGGCGCTCGGGGTGAGCGAGCACACCCCCTTCTTCTATCTGGAGTTCCGCCCCACCTCCCCCTCCGATGTCCATATCGCGGCGGGGGGACCCCTACACCGCTCCGACCGGCCGGCCGGAGCGGACGGCAGCGAAGGACGTTCGGCATGACCACATCCCTGGACCCGCTCCACTCCCGGCTCCGCCTCCTGCTGGCGGCCCGGCTCGGACCCGAGTTCCCCTCGGTCCCGGACGACGCCGATCTGCGGGACGCGCTCGGGGACGCGTACGACAGCCTGACCGTGATGGAGTGCGTCACCGCCGTGGAGACGGAGTTCGGCATCGAGGTGGACCTGGTCGGCGATGACATCCGGCACTGGTTCGCCACGACCGCGCGGATGGCCCAGTTCGTCGGCGACAAGCTGGAGGACGCCCGCACGCTCGGAGCGGGCGGGTGAGCGGCGGCGGCGCCGTCGCGTTCGCGACCTCGGGCACCACGGGCGCGCCCGTGAGCTGGCTGCGCTCGCCCGCCCAGCTGACCGCCGAGGCCGAACTGCTGGCCACCGTGGTCGGCCCCGTGGACCAGGTGGTGTGCTACGCCCCGCCGCGCCATCTGTACGGGCGGATCTTCGGCGTCGAACTGCCCCGGCGGCTCGGGGCCACCGTGCTGCCCCGCTGGGACGCCGTACTGGAGCCGCTCGTCGTCGTCCCGGAGGCGCGGACCCTCGTGGTCTGTCTGCCCTCCACCTGGCCGCTGCTGCTGCGCGCGGCCCCGGCCCTCGCCGCCTGCCGTGAGCTGGTTGCCGTGCACAGCACGGCCGAGGTGACCCGCGCCGCCCACCGGGTGGTCCAGCGGCTCTCGGGCACCGGATTCCGGGCCCTGGAGGTACTGGGTTCCACCGAGACGGGCGCGGTGGCCACCCGTGCGATCGGCCCATACGGGGAGGACGGGGACGACTGGCGCCTCCTGCCGGACGTGGGCTGGACCCGCCCGGCGGGCCGGGATCCGCGACGGCTGACCGTGAGCGGCCCCCGGCTCGCCCGCCGCCCCGGCGCGCCGCCCACCGGCGCGGTGACGATGCCGGACCTGGTGGTGCCCACCGGCCCCCGTTCCTTCCGGCGCACCGGCCGGGGGCCGGGGCTGGTGAAGGTCAACGGCGTACGGTGTGATCTCGACCGGGTCGAACGGCTGGTCCGCGAGGCGCTTCCGGGCACCGACGCGGTGTGCGTCCCGCTCGCCGACGAGGTGCGCGGTGAGCACTACGCCCTCTACTACGCCAGCGCCGAGGCGCTGTCCCCGGCCGAGCTGCGGTCCCGGCTGGCGGGCACGCTCGGCTCGGAGCCCGCGCCCAAGGCGGTGGTCCGGGTGGGGCGTATCCCCCGCCGGGGCGACCGGGTCCTCACCAGTGAACTGCCGGGCGTGGCTCCCGTAGCGGACGCAGCGGACGGTCGGGACTGAGCGGGCGCCCGGGGGGCCGGACGGCGGGCACCGCGGACCCGTCCGGAGCTACTGGCACGGCGGAGTGTTCCGGGCTGACCGGCCCGGCGGGGCGTTCCGGAGCGGCCGACACGGCGGGGCGTTCCGGAGCGTCCCGCACGGCCCCGTGTTCCACTCCGACCACGGCCGCCCCGTGCTCCGCTCCGACCACGGCCGCCGCGCGCTCCGGGCCCTCGTGCTGGACGGCCGGGGCGGCCCGCTCCCGTAACCCGTGCCATACGGTGGCGGAGGCGGAGCCGTGCTCCGCCTCCTCGCGCCGGGCGGCGCGCAGCGCGTACCAGCGCAGCAGCGGATGGAGCCGGAAGCGGTCGCCCGCGCACTGCTCCAGCAGCCCGTGGTCGAGCAGGCCCTCCAGCGCCGCGCGGGTCTGGTGCGGCGGCAGTCCGGTCAGCGTGCCCGCCACGGCGGCGTCGGCGTCCGGTCCTGACAGTCGGCCCAGCGCGCGGAAGAGCCGCCGTTCGGGTTCGGGCAGCCGGTGGTAGGAGGTGTCGAAGGACTGGCCGACGCTCCGGCTGCCCAGCCGCAGTTCGTCGAGCGCGCCCTCGCCCCGCAGCCCCCGTACCAGGGCCCGCGCCGACCAGGCGGGCCGCTGGCGCAGCCGTACGCCCGCCAGCCGCAGGGCGAGCGGCAGATTGCCGCAGTGGGCGGCGACCTCGGCGAGATTGGCCGGGGCGGGGCCGGTGCGGGCGGCACGCCCGGTACCGACGATATCGGCGAGGAGGGCGTGGGCCTCGCTGGCGGTGAGCGGGCCGAGGGGCAGCGGCTGGGCACCGTCGACCTCGGCGAGCGGGCGCCTGCTGGTGACGATGACCAGGCTGGCGGAGTCGCCGGGCAGCAGCGGGCGCAGATGGGCGGCGTCGACGGCGTCGTCGAGGACGACCACCACCCGGCGCCGGGCGAGCGCGGCCCGCCAGCGGGCGGCGAGGAGCGCGAGCCGGGCCTCGCCACCGGCTCCGGCGGTGCCTTCGGTGCTGGTGACGGGGTCCCCTCCGGGTTCGCCCAGCATCCGCAGCAGCAGGTCGAGCGCCTCGTGCGCGGGCAGTGGACCGGGACTGCCCGGCGACGGGTCGTGGCCGTGGAGGTCGAGGAAGAGCTGGCCGTCGGGGTGGGTGGGGCTCACCTCGTGGGCGATCCGGGTGGCGAGGGCCGTCTTGCCGACGCCCGCCATGCCGGTGACGGCGAGGATCGCGGCCCGGGGGCCGGGAGTGTGGGCTAACGCGTGGGCGCGGGCGAGTTCGGCGGTGCGGCCGGTGAAGTCGGCGAGGTCACGGGGGAGCATGTTGGGCCCGGCGGGGCCCGTGGGTACAGCGGGGCCCGTGGACATAGCAGGGCTCGTGGGTACAGCAGTGCCCATGGGCATAGCGGGGCCCGTGGGAGCGGTGTGGTCGGCGGGCCGCTCGGATCCCTCGGCGGCCCCGGCGGAGGCGGCACCCTCGCACGAACCAGGACCGGTCGGCGCGATGCCGTCGTACCAGCCAGGACCGGCCGTCGCGGCGCCGTCGTACGGCCCGCCGGAGGAAGCCGGTACGAGAGGTTCCGGGCCGGCGGGGACCGCTGTGCCCCCAGCCACGGGAGCCGTCCCCCCTCCCTCGCGTACCGACATCGCGGGCGCCACGGCCGGGTGCGCGGCGCGCGCACTCCCGCCGGGCCCCCGTATCTCCGAGGTACGGGCTGCGGTGGCGCGGACCGCGGCGGTCACCGGCACCGCGTCTCCGTCCCGCAGGGCGCGCAGACAGGCGCGCAGCCCGGGGCCGGGACTGACCCCCAGCTCCTCGTGGAGGAGGCGGCGGGCCTGTTCGTAGCTGGCGGTGGCGGCGGCGCGGTGGCCCGCCGCCGTCTGGCAGCGGATGAGCTGTTCCCAGAGGCGCTCGCGCAGGGGGTGGGCGCGGGTGAGGCGCAGCAGTTCGGGGACGAGCCGGTCGCCCTGGCCGAGGGCGAGTTCGAGGTCGGCGAGGTGTTCCAGGGCGCTGAGGCGCTCTTCGACGATGACGGGTTCGTTCTCGCGGCGCAGGCTGTCGGAGCCGATGTCGGCGAGGGGTTCGCCCCGGAAGAGGCCGAGCGCCTCCCGCAGCCGGGCGGCGCGGGCCCGCGTGGGCAGGGCGTGGGCGTCGGCGACGAGATGGCGGAAGCGGTGCAGGTCGACCGTGCGCGGTTCGATGTCCAGCAGATAGCCCTCCCCGGCGTGGACGAGGGCGCAGCCGGGCAGGACCCGGCGCAGCTGGGAGGCGTACACCTGGATCGCCCCGGCGGCCGAGCGGGGCGGTTCGCCGTCCCAGACGGCCCGCAGCAGGCGTTCCCTGGGGACCTGGCGGCGCGGCTCCAGCAGGAGCGCGGCGAGCAGCCGCCGGGGTTTGCGGGAGGGCGCCTTCCAGCGGACGCCGCCGATGCGGACGTCGAGGTCGCCGAGGAGCCGGAAGTCAACGGTGGCCGGGGGGCGGTGGGCGCCGGGCCGGGTCTGTGCAGCCATGGAGGTCCTCCCTCACCTGCGGCC